>JANNNM010000576.1:0-5013 GCA_031398535.1 Betaproteobacteria bacterium
GCTTCGCCCACCGGACCGGCAACCTTGTCGATCGACGCCTGGCCGGCAATGCCGATGGCCGTCAGTGCGTGGTAGATGCCCCACACCGTGCCGAAGAGACCCACGAACGGTGCGGTGGAACCGACGGTGGCAAGGAACGCAAGACCGTCCTGCGTGCGGCTGTTCACGTTGTCGATGGCGCGCTGGATCGACATCGTCACCCAGTCGTTGAAGTCGACGTTGCCGAGCAGGCCATCGTGCTTGTTGGTGGCTTCAAGGCCGGTCTCGGCGATGAACCGGTACGGACTGCCGGCTTTCAGCGTCTCGACGCCCTGGCGTACCGACGGTGCCTTCCAGAACGACTTCTGCGCCGACTTGGCCGCGGCGTTCATCTTCGACTGCTCGTAGATCTTGGTCACGATGATGTACCAGCTGCCGAGCGACATGATCACCAGGATGGCCAGCGTGATCTTGGCGACGATGTCGCCGCCCTTCCACAGTGCTTCGAGACCATACGGGTTGTCGATCACCACCACATCCTTGGCGGCGGGCGCCTTGGGCGCGGCGGGGGCTTCGGCAGCGGCGGGGGCCGCAGGAGCCGCCGGCGCGGCGACCGGGGTCTGGGCCATGGCCTGCGCAATGAAAGGCGTCGCCGCAGGGGCCGCGACAATCAGCAGGACCGCAGCGAGCGCGGCCAGACGGATGCTCTTCAACATGTGATCTCCAGACGGATGTGTTCGGTCGGACAGTGGGCGCTACGAGTCGCGCGGGCGCGGACCTTGTACGGCGGCACGCCCGGGAACCTAGGGTACCGCGCCTGCAGCATCGAGGCGGGTTACCACGGATTCCGGATGCAGCAAGCGGGTTTGGACGCCAGCGATCACTGGGGATGTCCTGTAGCCCGCGGTGCAGCACGAGGGTGCCCCCTCATGGCCCGGCGCTCATGCGCCAAATAACGTTGGCCCTGCTTGTGACAGGGCCAAGTTTTCAATCAAAAGTCGCAGAATTTTACGGAAATACCGGTGAAATGTCCAAACGTAAATTAGGCGTTTCATTCTAGCCGCCGTGCTGCGGCCCCGCATTTCGTCGGGCTGGAAGCGGGCTCGCCCCCGGAAACAGCGGCCTCGTCGCTTGCTTCTTTCGCATGCAACACGAGGTGCCTAGGATGCAATCCGTTGGCACGCGCGAGGCCCCGGACGCAAACACCGGGACCCCGAATCCGCCGATGCTGCTGACGACATCCAACCCACGACGCCGCATGCCGAAGTACTGCAGTAGACAGGAGCACCCATGAACAACTACGTACCCCAACGACCCCGCACCGCCATCGCGCTGACCGCGGCGGCGTTGACTGCGATCACCATCGGTCTCTTCGTCGTCGCCCCGGCGAAATTCGATGCCGCCAATACGGCAGGCCGGATGACGCTGGCCATCGCCAAGAAGGCCGCCCCCACCGAGGTGTCGATCAGCCCGGGCCGCATCGACGTCGTGGGCGTCCGGGAGCCGGACATCGCCTCGGCGCAGCCGGAACGCTCCGTGGTTACCCCGCTGGCCGTCCGCTAGACCGGCCAGCGGTTCCTATTTCACCAGCGGAAAAGCTGCCGCGATCTCATACGCCTGCTGCGCGCGGATCTTGCTTTCGAGCTGCAGGTAGCGCGCGGCCTTCTTGGCCGGCAATGCCTTCATCACCCGGTTGTACAGCGTTCGGCGCGCCTTGATCTCGGCGTCGTCGGCTGCCACCAGCGCGCTGGCAAGCTGCTTCGCATACAGGTCGGACATGGGCTTGTTCGAGCCGATCAGGCCTTCGAGCGCCAGGTTACGCTCGCGGTTCGCAATATCGACACTGCGCCGGTAGGCCTCGTAGGCTGGCCAGAACTTCTTGGCCTCGGCGTCCGTCAACGCAAGCGTGGAGGTCACCAGCGCGCGTTTGTCGGCCTTGACCGCTGCGCCCAGCGCCGCCATGTCGGTCATGTCGGCCTTGGCGTCCTGCGCCGCCGCCAGCGGCGCCAGCAGCAGCGCCGCCGCAACGGCCACGCCCTTCAGTAATGTGTTCATTGTCGTGTCCTTGTCCAGGCCGCGCACTCACCGCGCCGCCCGTTAAAAAAAATCCGGCGGGTCACCCCGCCGGATCGGATCTGCCACCGGATGCCGGTTGATTGCCATGCGCTGGCCAACCAACCGGAACCCGATGCGCGGGCCTGGAACTGCCCGCTTACTTGAACGTGTAACGCGCGCCCAGATTGAACTGGGTGCCCGTGATGCCCGAGTAGTGATAGTTGTAGTTCGTGTTGACCAGGCCGTAGGCTGCCGCGGGTGCAAACGGCGCCTTCTCGTTGAACAGGTTGACGATCGAACCGAAGATCTCCCAGTTCTTGAAGCCCTTGTACGACGCTGCGAGGTCGAAGGTGGTGAAGGAATCGACCGAGCAGCTGGTCTGTTCCTGCGTGCCCCCGGGTGCCGGGTTCAGGTGCCACAGGCAATCGTCAGGCATCTTCGCGCCTTCGTTCGACCACGGCAGTTCGTCGTAGCCGGCGACAAAGCGGACGGTACCCGTCACTGTCCACGGACCACGCGACCAGCCAAGGATCAGGTTCCACCGGTCTTCCGGCGTACCCGAGCCCGACGAGACGTCGTAGTTGCCGCTGGTGCCGGCGTACTTGTACTCGATGTTGCCCAGGGTCTGGCTGTAGTTGAAGATGTGCGTCCACTGGAACTCGGTGGTCAGATTGCCCCAGTCCTTCAGGCTTTGCCGCCAGACGATGTCGAGGTCGATACCGTCCGTCTTGACCGTGTTTGCGTTCAGGTACGGCGTGTTGACGTAGAGTACCGTGCCCGAATTCGGGATGCCGGGCAGGTTGTTGCTGTCGCGACCGATGGTCGCCGCCGGGAAGTTGCTCGGGTTGTTGAGCACGGCCTGGACGCTGCCGATGGTGATCTGGTCCTTGGTCTCGATGTTCCAGTAGTCGAGCGTTCCGGACAGGCCAGGCATCGGCTCCCAGATCACGCCGACCGTATAGGTGTCAGACGTCTCGGGCTTGAGGGTGGGATTGCTGACATTGATGGAGCCGACCGTTCCATTGCAGTCGGCGGCCAACCCGGTGATCGGGCAGCGGATCGGGTCGCTCGCCGTGACGAAACCTGCCGATGCGCTATTACCGGATTCGTAGAGCCCCGGTGCGCGGAAGGCCGAAGCCCAGGTACCCCGCAGGACCAGCGACGGGATCACCGTCCACTTGGCGCCGATCTTGGGGTTCCACGTACCACCTGCGTCCGAGTAGTCGTCATAGCGGATCGCGGCGGTGATTTCGAGGTTCTTGAGAACAGGCGCGTACAACTCGGCGAAGACCGCGTTGATGTCGCGCGAACCGGTTGCGGCCGAGTAACCCAGGCCCACGATGTTGCCCGTGGCGGTACCCGGGGTGCCCGGATTGTTGACCTCTTCCTTCTGGAACTGGTAGCCGATCGCGATGCCCATCTGCCCACCATCCAGCTTCATGATGTCGCGCGAAGCCTTGGCGTCGAAGATCGTGTTTTCCGATACAACCGAGTAAGCCAGGACCGGCGACAGCCAGCCATTCATCGCGGGGTTGTTCAGGCCGGCATTCGCGCCGACCCGGAGGTAGCCGTACGGGCCGGTACCCGCATAGGCTTGCTGCAGGCGGTCGTACTGGAGGTAGCCACTGCGCGAGATGTCGGAATCGGCACGGATATACAAGCCTGCAATATCCCAATCCCAGTTGTAGTTGTTGCCCTTGACGCCAACCAGGTAGCGCTGCGTGCCCGATTCGTAGCCGCTGTTGCGTCCACCGATGTCGCCGGTGGTGTAGTAGAGGCGCGCGCCGCGCCCCTCTGCGCTGAAGGGGTTGTCCGGGTGGCCGACCGGCAGGAAGTTGTTGGTCGAATTGTTGACGGTGTTGTTCGAGTAGTTGTACCAGGAGGAGCGCACGCCCGCCGGAGTGAAGTTCGTGTCGGTCTTGACGTGGAAGTACGACAGCTCGGCGTAGCCCTGCGTCGTGGCCGAGAAGTTGTACGCGCCACGGGCGTAGATGTTGTAACGCTCGATTTCCGGATTGAGGTCCGTCCAATCCTTGTTGTCCCACAGGCAATACTTGTCAGGCGCCAGCGCCGACTCGCCGCCGGGGCTTTGTGGCCCCGTGCAACCAGGCAGTGCGACGAACGGGCCCGGCGAACCGCCGGTGGCCGGGTTGACCGAACGCACCATGCCGTTCAATGAGCCGGTGCTGACCGTGTTGGGGTTGCCGAGGCGCTGATCCCACCAGCCCATGCCGCGCAAGTCATTGCTGGCGGCATAGCCCGGGCGGGCACTGGTGTACGGGATGGAATCCTGCTTCTGGTAGTCGAAGGAGAGGAACGCGTTGTATTTGTCCTTGGTCAGGTCGCCGATACCGCCGGTGACCGCGACCTTGAACTGGTTGCCGTCGCCGCTGGAGAGGGTACCGCCCGTGGCAGTGGCGGTGAAGCCCGTGAACTGCTGGCGCAGGATCACGTTGACCACGCCGGCAACCGCGTCGGAACCGTAGATGGCGGAGGCGCCGTCCTTCAGGACTTCGATGCGTTCGACCAGATCGAACGGGATCTGCGAGAGGTCGACGTAGGAAGCGTGACCGTCATCGGCCAGGCCGAAGTTGGCCATCCGGCGGCCGTTGACCAGGACCAGCGTGTTGTTCGGACCCAGGCCGCGCAGTGACACGCCGGAGCCCGATGCCGAAAAGCCGTTGGTGAACGACGGAGCGATCGAACCGTTGTTGTTCGCCGTGATCTGGCGGACAACTTCCTGGATCGTTTGCAGACCCGAGTTCTGGATGTCTTCGCGCGTGATGGTCTGGATCGGTGCTGCCGTTTCAGAGTCCACCCGCTTGATGTTGGATCCCGTCACATTGACACGGATGTCCTGTGCAAAAGCAGATCCTGCAGCGACCAGTGCGAATCCGCCCATGCCGAGCGCGATCGCAACTTTCTTCCGCTGAAAATTCATATGGAAAACCCCCAGTAAAAAATGATTGATGCCCCCCG
>JANNNM010000585.1:0-1848 GCA_031398535.1 Betaproteobacteria bacterium
GGTGCTGCTGGTGATCCTCGGACTGGTGGCGCTGGCGCAGTTCTTCTTCCTCGAACGCAAGGTGCATTACCAATGAGTGCCGCCGGGCCGCCCCAAGGCACAGGCCCCCTCGGGGGAGCGGCGCGCAGCGCCGTTCGGGGGACGCATGACCGCCTCCGCGATGGGTCATGAGAACCGGTTCCTGCGCGTGCTGGAGACGGGCGCCGCGTGGCTGCTCGGCCTGCTGTGGGTGCTGCCGCTGATCTATGCGTTCTGGACCGCGTTCCACCCCGCGGAGTTCTCGACGCGATTCGAGCTGCTGGCGCCACTGACGCTCGACAACTTCGCCAAGGCGTGGGCCGCTGCACCGTTCGCGCGCTACTTCTTCAACACGGTCGTGCTGGTGGCGATGGTGCTGGTGGCGCAGATGGTGCTGACCACGCTGGCCGCCTATGCGTTCGCGCGCTTCGAGTTTCCGGGCCGCAACGTGCTGTTCGCGCTGGTGCTGGTCCAGCTGATGGTGATGCCGGACGTGCTGATCGTCGAGAACTACCGGACGATGACGTGGCTGGGACTGAAGGACACGATCCTCGCCATCGGCCTGCCCTACATGGCGTCCGCCTTCGGCATCTTCCTGCTGCGACAGACCTTCAAGACCGTGCCGCGCGAGCTGGACGAGGCCGCACGGATGGAAGGCTGCACGCCGCTGCAGGTGCTGTGGAAGGTCTACGTGCCGCTGGCGCGCCCCACGTACCTGGCCTACGCGCTGGTCAGCGTCAGCTATCACTGGAACAACTTCCTGTGGCCGCTGATCATCACCAACTCGGTCGAGTCGCGGCCCGTCACCGTGGGCCTGCAGGTATTCTCGGCCACCGACCAGGGCATCGACTGGTCGATCATCACCGCAGCCACGCTGCTGTCGACCGCGCCGCTGCTGGTCGCCTTCCTGCTGTTCCAGCGGCAGTTCGTGCAGTCGTTCATGCGGGCGGGCATCCGGTGACGGCAGCACCGTCCATGCCAACGAAGGATACGGCGCAATGAAGCTCATTACATGGAACATCCAGTGGTGCCGTGGCGTTGACCTCAAGGTCGATGCGGCGCGCGTGATCGCGCATGCGAAGCAACTCGCCGATTTCGATGTGCTGTGTGTGCAGGAAGTGGCCGACAACTTTCCGCATCCACGGCTGGCCGGCGCCTCCGACGAAAACCAGTTCGCCGTGCTCGCGTCGTTGCTGCCGGGCTACACCGCCATCCCCGGCATTGCCGTCGATCATCCGGGGGAGAACGGCCGACGCCGGCGCTTCGGCAACCTGATCCTGACGCGGCTGCCCGTGCTGCAGACGTTTGCACACCTGTTGCCGTATCCGGCCGACCAGGATGTCTCGGGGATGCCGCGCATCGCGATCGAGGCGGTCGTGCTGGCCCCCCTGGGGCCGGTCCGCATCGTCACGACCCACCTCGAGTACTACTCGTTGCGCAAGCGCTCCGCCCAGGTGGAGGCGCTGCGCGCGCTCTACGCCGAAGGCAGCGGCTACGCCCGCGACCCGCGTTCCACCGGCTACGACGGCGGACCTTACGAAACGCTGCCGCGCCCGGCCGCGACAATCATCACGGGCGACTTCAACCTCGAGCCCGACGATCCGCTGCACGCGCGGATGGTGGCGCCCTTCGCCGACGGCACGCCGCCGCTGTTCGATGCGTGGGAACTGGCGCACCCGGATGTGCCCCACCCGCCGACGATGAACATCTTCCAGAAGGTGAAGCCGGGCGATCCGCTGCTGCATTGCGACTTCATCTTCGTCAGCGACGACTTGCGGCCCCGGGTGCGGTCGGTGACGGTGGACGTGGAGACCCAGGTTTCCGACCACC
>JANNNM010000619.1:0-1052 GCA_031398535.1 Betaproteobacteria bacterium
ATGGCGACCGGCCTCGAAGCCATCGTCGCGCTGCCCGACCCTGTCGGCGCCATCACCGATCTCGCTTTCCGGCCCACCGGCATCCAGGTGGGGCACATGCGCGTGCCACTGGGCGTGGTGGGCATCATCTACGAATCGCGCCCCAACGTGACGGCCGATGCCGCGGGCCTGTGCCTCAAGTCGGGCAATGCCACCATTCTGCGCGGCGGTTCGGAGGCCATCCGCAGCAATCGCGCCATCGCCGAGTGCGTACACCGGGGTTTGCGCGCCGCTGGCTTGCCGGAGCATGCGGTGCAGGTGGTCGCCACGACGGACCGCGCTGCGGTCGGCTGCCTGATCACCGATGAAGCCCATGTGGACGTCATCGTCCCGCGCGGCGGCAAGAGCCTGATCGAACGGATCACCCGCGACGCCAAGGTGCCGGTGATCAAGCATCTCGACGGCATCTGCCATGTGTACGTCGACGCCGATGCCGATGTGGACATGGCCATCCGCATTGCCGACAACGCGAAGACGCAGCGCTATTCGCCGTGCAACACGATGGAGACGCTGCTGGTGCATGCGGCCATGGCGTCACGCGTGCTGCCGCCGCTGGCCGCCATCTACACCGCCAAGGGCGTGGAGATGCGCGGCTGCGATCGCGCGCGCGCACTGGTCCCGGCGATGACGGCCGCCACCGAAGATGACTGGTACGCCGAATACCTGGCGCCCATCCTGGCCATCCGCATCGTCGATTCGCTCGACGATGCAATGAACCACATTGCGCAGTACGGCTCGCAGCACACCGATGCGATCGTCACCGAGCATTACGGCAACGCACGGCGTTTCCTGCGCGAGGTCGACTCGAGCTCCGTGCTGGTCAATGCTTCGACGCGCTTCGCCGACGGCTTCGAGTTCGGGCTGGGCGCGGAGATCGGCATCTCCACCAACAAGCTGCATGCGCGCGGGCCGGTGGGACTTGAGGGCCTCACCAGTCGCAAATGGGTGGTACTGGGGTCGGGGCAGATACGCAGCTGATGCGATGCCGCGGTCGTGCGACGCGGCAATGACGC
>JANNNM010000657.1:0-3597 GCA_031398535.1 Betaproteobacteria bacterium
GCCCGCGCCGCGGCGCTTGATCACGCGCACCGCCAGTTGTCCTTCGTGCGGCGCCAGCGCCAGGCGCAACGGTGCGGCGGTGGCGCTGCCGCGCTGCCCCGGACGCCGCCACAGCGCGCCCCACGTGCGGCCCTCGCGCGCGGCCACCTGCAGTCGGCGCAGCAGGCGCTCGTCGTGCGTGGGCAGCCACGCGAAGGCGGCGCCGCATTCCGGTGCGCGCAAGGCCTGCTCGAAGGCCCACAGCGCATCCCTCGGCTGCGCGCAGCGCACGATGTGCAGGCGCGCGAGATCGAGGCCGGCGGCGGCCAGTGCCGGCGCATAGGGGCGCCATGGCGGCGCGATCCACACCACGTCGCGATTGGCGGCCTGCAGCCGCGCCAGCGCAGGCAGCGTCAGCCGGATCTCGCCGATGCCTTCGCGTTCGAGCAGCAGCTCCGTCAGCGCACCCTGCGGCCAGCCGTGGCCGGGCAGCACCGCATCGAGCACGGCGAACCCCGAGGGCACGGCTGCCGGATCGACCGCGCAGTCGTCGCCGCGCCAGATCGCGGGATGCGCGAGCAGCTCGGCCAGCGCAGCGGCGGAGTGGGGCATCGCAATGCGCAGGAATCAGGCGGCAGGCGGCCAGTGCCGCGTGAACACCGGCGCGACACGAGGATCGTCTTCAATGCGGGTCAACAGCGCGCGAAATGCCGGACGCGACGTGGCCAGATGCGCGCGCGTGCCCGACCATTTCGAGACCACCGCCGCCAGCAGGTCGAGCGCGCCCAGGTCGCGGCCGCTCAACCACGGCTGCGCGGGAAACGTGTCGGCGAAGATGTCCCACAGCATGTGCAGACGTTGCCGCGACCCCGCCTGGATGCGCTTGTTCGTGGCCTCGTCGGCGTCTTCGCACCAGCGCTCCGGATAATCGATGATGCCGATGGCCGCATAACAGTTGGACGCGATGTAGACGAGGCCGCGCATGGCCTGCGCGCGCGCCGATGGATCGACCGGCAGCAGACCGCTTTCCGGGTGCGTGAGGCCGAGATGCAGCAGGATGGCCACGCTTTCGGTCAGCACCGTGCCATCGGCTTGCACCAGCGTCGGAATCTGCCCCAGTGGATTGACCGTGCGCAGTTCATCGAGGCCGGGGCCGGGCACCCACGTGGCGGCCTCGACGATGCGCACCGGCGTGCCAAGCAACGCGAGCGCAGCTTCGATCGCCGCCGACCCTGAACCGCGACTGCCGTAGAGGACGACCATGATGGATCAGCCTCCCTGCATCAGCTTCTGGTAGCGGCGGTCCATTTCCTCCGGCGCCACGTCCTCCGTATGCGTGGCGATGGTCCACACATGGCCGAAGGGATCGACGAGCGTGCCGCTGCGATCACCGTAGAACTGGTCCTCCAGCGGCCGCTGCTGCGTGGCGCCCGCAGCCAATGCCTGCGGGAAGGTCTTCTCCACATCGGGCACGTAGATCATCAGGCTGACCGACGTGCCGCCCAGCGTCTGCGGGCCCGAGCAGCCTTCCATTTCGTCGGCCAGCATCAGCGGCGAATCGCCGATCTTGATCTCCGCGTGCGCCACCTTGCCGTCGGGCCCCGGCAGCCGGAAAATCTCGGTGGCGCCGAACGCGCGCTGGTAGAAGTCGATGGCCTTGGCCGCGCCCTTGACGATGAGGTAGGGCGTGACCGAGTGATAGCCAGCGGGAATGGGTTGCACAGCCATGAGCATCTCCTTGGAATGGTGGAAAGCGAAAGATCTGTTACAGCGAACGGCTGGGGCGGATGACGCCCACGGCCACGCCTTCGATCGCGAACGACACCTGCTGCGGATCGACGACGATGGGCGCGAACGCGGTGTTCTCCGCCACCAGCGTGATTTCGCGGCCCTTGCGTTTGAGCCGCTTGACGGTGACTTCTTCACCCAGCCGCGCCACGACGATCTGCCCGCTGCGGGCTTCGGCCGTGCGATGCACGACCAGCAGGTCGCCGTCGAGGATGCCGGCATCCTGCATGCTGGTGCCCTTCACGCGCAGCAGATAATCAGCGTGCGGCGAGAACAGCGCGGCATCGATGCGGTACTGGGCTTCGATATGTTCGGTGGCCAGGATGGGGCTGCCTGCGGCCACGCGGCCCACCAGCGGCAACAGGCCCTGCATGGGCACGCCGGGCATCTCGCGCAGCCGCAGGCCGCGCGCGGTGCCGGGCGTCAATTCCAACGCGCCTTTTTTGGCCAGTGCCTGCAGGTGATCTTCCGCCGAGCTGGCGGTGGAGAAGCCAAGACCCGTGGCGATCTCCGCGCGCGTGGGCGGCATGCCCGTGGTCTCGATGTGGCCGCGGATCCAGTCGAGGATCTGCTGCTGCCGGGACGTGAGCCGCGGCAGCGGGGCCTCCGTGGCACGCTCGAGGTGGGCGAAGGGGCGGCGGGATCGCGGAGGCATGACATGAACCCTTCAGGCAATAAGCCGTATGGATATGCGGTACCGTGATTATAAACGGCATGAAGGCGTCGTCAAGGGGGCGGCTCATGGATTGCCGTCACACGTTTCCCGGCGCGTGCCCGGCAACCGATTCGTTTAAGCTCTGCGTCGCGGCTTCGCCCCCTGACGATCGGAATCCTCCCATGACGCCTTTCATGCACGCGCCCCGCAGGCGCATCCTCGCGGCCCTGGCCACCCTCGTGATGCCGATGTTCATGGCCGGTGGCGCCGTCGCGGCCACGCCGCACATCGACGACAAGGAACTGACCGAACTCGGCTTCAAGGTGCTGGTGGCGACCACTGAAGTGCAGAAGAACTGGGTGAAGGGCATGGCGCCGGGCAAGATCCGCGCGATGCAGCGCAACGGCAAGAAATTCTTCATCTACCCGGATGCCGCGCGGGAACAGGTCTTCGTCGGCGGCCCGCGCGAGTATGCGGCCTACCAGGAGCGCCATCCGACCAGCGCGAAGGACGCACAGCAGGCGGCCAAGGGCACCGCGGCCTACCGGCAGAAGCAGGACCAGATGATGAAGAGCGCCAACGCGCGCGACCTGTCCGACCCGTTCCTCGGCGTCAGCTGGTACGACCTCGGCTGGTAGTGCCGGCGCGTGCCCTCGCCTGCGCGCACTTGCGCGGGTACGCCCCCTGTCACCGCGTGCGACTGCCGAGGTAGGTCACCCCGCCCCGGATCTCCCGGCCCAGCACCGCGAATTGCCGTTCCCTCAGCCGATCGCGCACGTGCCACCAGATCGGATGCTTGTAGATCGGGCGCATGGTCGGGTCGAGCAGGCATTTGGCGAAGAATCCACCACGCCCCAGGTCGTAGCCAGCGTGCAGCGCATGCTCCGCGGCTGAGGTCTTGCGTCCGTGGTCGTGATAGACGACGGGTCGTGGATCGTACGCACCGGCATAGCCTGCCGCGGATGCGCGTGCCAGGGCTTCGGAGTCGCCGCCGGACCTGACGCGCGTGCCGGCGCCCAACGCTTCGTCGAAGCCGCCGATGCGTTCGAGAACATCGCGCCGGAACGCCATGTTGGCCCCATGGATCGCGCCAGGCAGGATGACCGAACGCGGGGCGAATGTGATGCGTTGTTGGGAAAGCTTGAGCGTGAGCGGCAGGTCGGTCTGGTCGTGGA
>JANNNM010000670.1:0-2054 GCA_031398535.1 Betaproteobacteria bacterium
GCATTGGCGTTGCCTGGGGATACTGCGCGAGCGTTGCGGATGGAGGAATCGCAACGCCGCAGGGATAGGTGGCGAGCCGTGATCCCGGCACTTGCATGAATTCGCTGTGGCTGCTTCCTTCCGGACCTGACCAGATTCACGACCATGCAATGCGGGGCGACCCGCCGTAGAGCCAGGATTATACCGCGCCGGCTTCCCCGGTCGATGGAATGCCTCATCATGTTTTGTAGGCGAGGCTTTAGCCTCGCGGGTTTGCCGCCGCGCCGGCCGCGCGCAGAAATGGGGTCAGGCTCGAATTGCCTTGGGGAGGATTTGCGAATTGAGCTGCGTGTTCGTCAAGGCAATTCGAACCTGACCCCATTTCTGAAGCCTCGCCTACAATCCGGATGATGCGTGCGCTCCGATTGTTCATTGCCTGCGGCCTGTTGGCCGCAGGGTTGCCGCTATCGGCGGCGACACCGTCCACCGTCTGGCTTGAGCAATTGACATCGCCCGAGTTGGCCGCCGCCATCCGCGGCGGCAACACGACGATCATCGTGCCGATCGGCGGCACCGAGCAGAACGGACCGCACATGGCGCTGGGCAAGCACAACCGGCGCGTGGCCGCGCTGGCGGAGAAAGTGGCGCTGAAGCTAGGCAATGCACTGGTCGCGCCCGTCATCGCCTATGTGCCGGAAGGCGCGCTGGCGCCCCCCACAGGTCACATGCGCTATCCGGGCACGATCACCGTGCCGGTCGCAGCCTATCGCGCGATCCTCGATGCCGCGGCGCGCAGCTTCAAGCTGCACGGCTTCGTCGACATCGTGTTCCTCGGCGACTCGGGCGACTACCAGGACGACAACCGCGCCGTGGCGGCGGCGCTGTCGCGCGAGTGGGCCGGCACGCCGGTGCGCATCCATGCCATCCGCGAGTACTACGATGCCGCCACGACAAAGTTCACGGCGCAGTTGCTGGCGCAGGGCTACACCAGCGCCGAAACAGGCCGGCATGCGGGCCTGCCCGATACGGCGTTGACGCTGGCGCTGGCACCGGAGCTGGTGCGCGGCGACCTGCAAAAGGGTGCGGCACCGGGCACCGCACCGGGTGTCGCGGGCGACCCGCGCCGGGCCACCGCCGAGCTCGGCCAGGCGGGCGTGGAGGCGATCGTCGCCCAGACCGTGGCGGCAATCACCAAGGCGACGCGGCGGCCGTAGGCGCAGGTCGCAGGCTGCCGTTGCGGCCTCCGCGCATTCGGCTACCATGGCGCACCTTTTGCCTTACGTGCCGGAGTCTCCGCAGATGTCCTTCGCAACGATTCGCATTGCCGCCACCCTACTCGCGGTGCTGTTCGCCGGGACCCCGTGGGCGCAAACCGCAGCCCCTGCTGCTGCCGCCGTGACCACGGTGCCCGGCATGCCGCCCGTCGCGGACCCGGCCAACCTGTACAGCGAAACGACCGCTGCCAAGCTGGGTGCCGCCGTCGCCGGCGACCTGCCGCGCGTCTATGTGCCGCATGTGCAGTCGAACGATGTCTACGTCATCGATCCGGCCACGTTCACCGTCGTCGGCAAGATCAAGGTGGGTCTCAACCCGCAGCATGTGGTGCCGTCGTGGGATCTGCGCACGCTGTGGGTGGCCAACAACGCCGAGAATACGAACAAGGGCAGCGTGATCCCGATCGACCCGAAGACCGGCAAGGCGGGCAAGGCCATTCCTGTCGACGATCCGTACAACATGTACTTCTCGCCGGACGGCAAGTCCGCCATCATCGTCGCCGAAGCTTTGAAGCGCCTCGACTTCCGCGACCCGAAGACAATGGCGCTGCAGTATTCGATCGAGGTGCCGAAGTGCGCGGGCATCAATCACGCCGACTTCTCGATGGACGGCCGGTTCGCGATCTTCACGTGCGAGTTCGCGGGCACCGTCGCGAAGATCGACCTCGTCAATCGCAAGGTGATCGGCTACACGCAGGTGATCCAGCCCGGCCGGCCCACCAAGATCGTCAAGGGTCCGGACGGCAGGGACGAGGTCATCTGCACGACGTGGAAGGGCATGCCGCAGGACATCCGGTCCTC
>JANNNM010000714.1:0-1195 GCA_031398535.1 Betaproteobacteria bacterium
GAGGGCTTGGCCTGCGTGCTGTCGGTCAAGGTGCCTGAACCGAAGTTCAGCTCGCAGACCAAGGACAAGCTGGTGTCCTCCGAAGTGCAGCCCATCGTGCAGGAAGTGGTGTCGGCCAAATTGTCCGAATTCCTGCTCGAGAATCCCATCGACGCGAAGATCATCTGCGGCAAGATCGTCGATGCGGCGCGGGCGCGCGAAGCCGCGCGCAAGGCGCGTGAACTGACGCGCCGCAAGGGCGTGCTCGACGGCATGGGCCTGCCCGGCAAGCTGGCCGATTGCCAGGAACGCGATCCGTCGCTGTGCGAGCTCTACCTGGTCGAGGGCGACTCCGCCGGTGGCTCCGCCAAGCAGGGCCGCGATCGCAAGTTCCAGGCCATCCTGCCGCTGCGCGGGAAAATCCTGAACGTCGAGCGCGCGCGCGTGGAAAAGGTATTGGGCTCGCAGGAAATCGTCACGCTGATCACGGCGCTGGGCGCCGGCTTCGGCCGGCCGTCCGAGGACAAGGAAGACAAGGACGCCTTCAACCCTGACAAACAGCGCTATCACCGCATCATCATCATGAACGACGCCGACGTCGACGGCTCGCACATCCGCACGCTGCTGCTCACGTTCTTCTACCGGCAGATGCCGGTGCTGATGGAAAAGGGCTACATCTACATCGCGCAGCCGCCGCTCTACAAGGCGAAGCAGGGCAAGGAAGAGGTGTACCTGAAGGACGACCATGAGCTGAAGCAGCATCTGCTGAAGTACGCGTTGAAGGGTGCCGAACTCATCCCCGGCACGGGCCGCCCCGCGTTGGCAGCCGACACGTTTGCCAGCATCGCGCGCGAGTTCCTGCTGGCCGAAGCCGTCATCGAGCGCCTGTCGCGCGCCATCGACCCCGCGGCGTTGCACGCCATGTTGAACGGCGCGCGCGTTGACCTCAGTGACGAAGCCACCGCCATTGCCAGCGCTACAGCTCTGCAGGCGGCCATCGGCAACCCGGAAGTCACCGTCGAGGCCCGCTACGACGCCGCGACGGAAAGCCGCCGCCTGGTGGTCAAGCGCGTGCATCACGGCACGCCGCACGTCACCGGCATCGACAGCGATTTCATGGGCAGCGGCGATGCCGCGCAGATTCGCAGTGCCGCGGATGTGCTGCAAGGCATCATTGTGGCGGGCGCGGTGATCAAGCGCGGCGAGAAGCAGCTGG
>JANNNM010000738.1:0-1148 GCA_031398535.1 Betaproteobacteria bacterium
GCGCAAGATCGCGCATCCGCGGCACGAAGTAGCGCAGGAAGAAGATGTAACCCAGGAACCACAGCACAGTGGGGATGGCGAGGCGCCAGTCGGCCCAGGCCATCAGCACCAGCGCGGAGACGCCATAGATGCCGATGTACCAGACCGCGCGGATGCTGGAGACGACGGATTCGCGCAGCGCATTGCTGGTCTGCATCACCCGGTTGGCGATGCGTCCCGCGAAATCGTTCTGGAAGAACGGCCAGCTCTGCCGCACGACGTGCCAGTGGCTCTGCCAGCGGATGAGGCTGGTGACGCCGGGCAGCACGGCGTTGTTGCGGACGAGGCTGTCGGCCATCATCGCAGCCGGGCGGCCGATCAGCAGCAGTGCAGCCATGCCGAGCAGCATTGGCGTGGCCGCGCTGAAGGCGGCGAGACGATCTTCCGCCTGCATCAGCGTGACCAGCCGGCCGATGAATACCGGGACCAGCGTGTCGATCAGCGCGACCACCAGCCCGGTGGCGAACATTGCAGCGTAGAGCCCGCGCGTCTGCCGGATGAAGTGCCAGTAGAACGCCATCAGGCCGCGCGGCGGGGCGGCCAGCGGCAACGTGGTGGGGCGGACGAGGGACTCGAAGAATGCGAACATGGGTGGTCGCCAATGCATGGGCTGCGCATCGCTTGTGGCGCGCGCAGCGGGTGGCCCGAGAGGAACCGGCCAGTATATCGAATTGAATAAGCCGCTGTCACCCCTCGTCGCCGCATTCAATGCGCTTTTGGCAGGCACGCCACCTAAGGCTGCGCACCCGTTACGCCGTGGTAGGCTGGATTTACTGTTGCTTCGCCGGCGCGAAACGCACCGACGCTCCAGACTCCACTGCGAGGGGGAAACTTGCTACGCCGATGGGCAGTCCTGATGTTCGCGTTGTACGCAGCGGTGCCGGTGCTGGCCGCAGACGTATCGGGCGTCACCATTGCGCACACCGCCGTGGTCGGCGGCCATCCGCTCCAGTTGAATGGCGCGGGTACCAGTTACAAGCTGATCTTCAAGATCTATGTCGGCAGCCTGTACCTGCCACAGGCAGTCACCGATCTTCCGGGCGTGTTGGCGCAGCCCACCCGCCGGATCCAGATGAACCTGCTGCGTGACGTCACTGCCGAGCAACTCG
>JANNNM010000831.1:0-1500 GCA_031398535.1 Betaproteobacteria bacterium
GGCCATCGCTTCCTCGGCCTTCTTCTTGGCCTCGATGGCCTTCACTTCGTCGAGGTCATGCGCGCGAATGGCGGTATCGGCCAGCACGGTCACCTTGTGCGGCTGCACTTCGAGGAACCCGCCCTGCACGAACACGAACTCTTCCTCCGCCTGGCCCGGCACCTTGATGCGGACGGCGCCTGGGCGGATCTGCGTGAACAGCGGCGTGTGGCGCGGATAGATGCCGAGCTCGCCCTCGATGCCAGGCAGCACCACGAACTCCGCCTCGCCGGCGTAGATCATTTCTTCCGCGCTGACGACGTCGACGTGAAGGGTGTGGGCCATGTCAGTTCAGCGTCTTGGCTTTTTCGAAGGCTTCTTCGATCGTGCCGACCATGTAGAACGCCTGCTCCGGCAGGTGATCGCACTCGCCGTTGACGATCATGTTGAAGCCCTTGATCGTGTCCTTCAGCGGCACGTACTTGCCCGGCGAGCCGGTGAACACTTCGGCCACCGTGAACGGCTGCGACAGGAAGCGCTGGATCTTGCGCGCGCGCGACACGGCGAGCTTGTCGTCGGGCGAGAGTTCGTCCATGCCCAGGATGGCGATGATGTCGCGCAGTTCCTTGTAGCGCTGCAGCGTCTGCTGGACCCGGCGCGTGCAGTTGTAGTGCTCTTCGCCGATGACGTGCGGATCGATCTGGCGCGAAGTCGAGTCGAGCGGGTCGACCGACGGGTAGATGCCAAGGGAGGCGATGTCGCGCGACAGCACGACCGTGGCGTCCAGGTGGCCGAACGTCGTCGCAGGCGACGGGTCGGTCAAGTCATCCGCGGGCACGTACACGGCCTGGATCGACGTGATCGAGCCGGTCTTGGTCGACGTGATGCGTTCCTGCAGGCGGCCCATTTCCTCCGCCAGTGTGGGCTGGTAGCCCACTGCGGACGGCATCCGGCCCAGAAGGGCGGACACTTCGGTGCCGGCCAGCGTGAAGCGGTAGATGTTGTCGACGAAGAAGAGAACGTCGCGGCCTTCGTCGCGGAACGACTCGGCGATCGTCAGGCCGGTGAGGGCGACGCGCAGGCGGTTGCCCGGCGGCTCGTTCATCTGGCCGTACACCATCGCGACCTTCGACTTCGAGAGCTCGTCCTTGTCGACGACGCCCGAATCGATCATCTCGTGATAGAAGTCGTTGCCTTCGCGCGTACGCTCGCCCACGCCCGCGAACACGGACAGGCCCGAGTGCGCCGACGCGATGTTGTTGATCAGTTCCATCATCGTCACCGTCTTGCCCACGCCGGCGCCGCCGAAGAGGCCGATCTTGCCGCCCTTGGCGAACGGGCAGATGAGGTCGATGACCTTGATGCCGACTTCAAGCAGCTCGGTCGACGGCGCAAGTTCCTCGTAGGCCGGGGCGGCGCGGTGGATCGACATCGTCTTGGTTGCAGCTACCGGACCACGCTCGTCGATCGGTCGACCCAGCACGTCCATGATGCGGCCGAGGGTTTCCGTGCCGACCGGCA
>JANNNM010000904.1:0-2004 GCA_031398535.1 Betaproteobacteria bacterium
AAATTACTGCCGACGCCGAGACTGATTTTAATGACCGAATGGATCACGGCCGGGTACGCCGAGTACGCGCGACGCATGCCCCGCGACTACGCGCTGGAGCTGGTCGAACTGAAGCCCGAGGCCCGCGATCGCGGCCGTACCGTGGCGCAGTTGCTGGCAACGGAGGCCCTCCGCATCGATGCCGCGACCACCGGAGGCCTGCGCATCGCGCTGGACGAGCACGGCAGCGCATGGACCTCGCGAATGCTGGCCGACCGGCTGGGCCGCTGGCGCGACGAGGCCCGCGATGTGGCGTTCGTGATCGGCAGCGCGGACGGGCTCGACCCGGCGTTCAAACGCGCGGCGGACGAGCGCATCGCGCTGTCCGCGTTCACGTTGCCGCATGGTCTCGTGCGCGTGCTGCTGGCCGAACAACTCTATCGTGCCGTGGCGCTGCTGACCGGCCACCCCTATCACCGTGACTGATCCCATCCTCTACCTTGCGTCGCGCAGCCCGCGGCGGCACGAATTGCTGCGCCAACTGGGTGTGGCGTTCGCCGAAATCCGCCTGCGCGAGGCACCGGGCCGCCACCGCGACGTCGTCGAGGAAGCACGCGACGGCGAACCGCCGCTGCACTACGTCGAGCGGATCGCGCGCACCAAGGCACAGGTGGGATGGCAGCGGATGGAGCAGCGGAAGTTGCCTGCGCTGCCGGTGCTGAGCGCCGATACGGAAGTGGTGCTCGATGGCGTCATTTTCGGCAAGCCGGCCGATGCCGACGGCGCACGGACCATGCTGGCGAAGCTTTCGGGCCGCAAGCATGAGGTGATCACGGCGGTTGCGCTGCGCTGGCAGGAAGACGTCGAGATCGCGATCTGCGTGTCGACGGTGACGATGCGCAAGATCAATGCGGGTGAGATCGAGCGCTACGTTGCCACGGAGGAACCGTTCGACAAGGCCGGCGCGTACGCCATCCAGGGCCGCGCTGCAGCATTCATCACGCGGCTCGACGGCAGCTACAGCGGCGTCATGGGATTGCCGCTGGCCGAAACCGCTGCGCTGCTCGCCCGGACCGGGCGGCCCGTGCTATAACAATCGGCCACGATCGACACGTTGGCGGGCGCTCCATGACGCACGAAATCCTGATCAACGTCACACCCCAGGAAACGCGGGTGGCCATGCTCGAACAGGGCGTGGTGCAGGAACTGCACATGGAACGCGCGAGCGCGCGCGGCCTGGTCGGCAACATCTACCTCGGCCGCGTGGTGCGGGTGCTGCCCGGCATGCAGAGTGCCTTCATCGAGATCGGTCTCGAGCGCGCCGCGTTCCTGCACATCGCCGACATCTGGGAGCACCGGCAGAACGGCAACGGCGGCGAGCAGAAGCCCATCGAGCGCATCCTGCACGAAGGCCAGTCGCTGATGGTGCAGGTGATCAAGGACCCGATCGGCACCAAGGGCGCGCGGTTGTCCACGCAGGTCAGCCTGGCTGGCCGGCTGCTGGTGTACCTGCCGCAGGATTCGCATATCGGCATCTCGCAGCGCATCGGCGACGAAGCGGAGCGCGAGACGTTGCGCGAGCGGCTGCAGCACCTGCTCCCGGAAGGCATGACCGGCGGCTTCATCATCCGCACGATGGCGGAGACGGCGTCGGAGCGCGAGATGCAATCCGACATCGAGTACCTGACGAAGCTGTGGACCGACCTGACGGGCCGCTCGCATGCCGCGCCGCCCGCGTCGCTGCTGTATCAGGACCTGAACCTCGCGCAGCGCGTGCTGCGCGACATGTCGACGGAGGAAACCTCCCGCGTGCTGGTCGATTCGCGCGAAACCTACGTGAAGATGCAGGAATTCGCGCGGCAGTACACGCCGGCGTTGTCCGATCGCATCAACCACTATGTCGGCGACCGGCCCTTGTATGACCTGCATGGCGTCGAAGACGAGATCGAGAAGGCGCTGCAGCGGCGCGTGGACCTGAAATCCGGCGGCTACCTGATCATCGACCAGACCGAGGCGATGACCACG
>JANNNM010000915.1:0-1020 GCA_031398535.1 Betaproteobacteria bacterium
CCGGCAAGCGGCACGCATTTTCGTATCGGTACGACGTGGGCTTCGACGCCGAGGGCCGCATCCTGGGCCTTGACCTCACGCTGGCGTCGCGCTGCGGGTTTTCGGCGGACCTCTCAGGTCCCGTCAACGACCGCGCGGCGTTTCACGTCGACAATACCTACTGGCTGCCCGACGTCGCGCTGCACAGCTTCCGCTGCAAGACCAACACCGTGTCGGACACCGCGTTCCGCGGCTTCGGCGGGCCGCAGGGGATGTTCCCCATCGAGCACATCATCGACGAGATCGCGCGGGCGTTGCGCCTCGATCCGCTCGACGTGCGCATCGCCAACCTCTATGGCACCACGTCGCGCAACGTCACGCCCTTCGGCATGACCATCGAGGACAACATCGCGCCCGCGCTGATCGCGCAGCTCGAGGTGTCGTCGCGCTATCGCGCGCGGCGGCAGGAAGTCAACGCGTGGAATGCCGCCAATCCGGTGATCAAGCGCGGCATCGCGTTGACACCGGTCAAGTTCGGCATCTCGGTCACGGCCACGCACTACAACCAGGCCGGGGCGCTGCTGCACCTCTACGACGACGGCACACTGCTGCTGAACCACGGCGGCACCGAAATGGGCCAGGGTCTCTTCACCAAGGTCGCGCAGGTCGTGGCGCAGGAGCTGGGGGTTGCACTCGACACGGTGCGCGTGTCGGCGTCGGACACCAGCAAGGTGCCCAATGCGTCGCCCACCGCCGCTTCCTCCGGCAGCGATCTCAACGGCATGGCGGCCCGCAACGCCGCGCGGACGCTGCGGGACCGCCTCGTCGCCTTCGCGGCGCGCAAGTTCGACTGCGACCCGCAGATCGTCGAGTTCAGCGATGGCGTGGTCACCGCAGGCGACAAGACGCTGCCCTTCGCCGAGCTGGCCCGCATGGCGTACATGGCGCGCGTGCAGTTGTCGGCCACCGGCTTCTACGCCACGCCTAAGATCCACTACGACCGCAAGACGCTTACCGGCCGGCCGTTGTTCTATTTCGCCT
>JANNNM010000922.1:0-8715 GCA_031398535.1 Betaproteobacteria bacterium
CCTGTTGATGCTCACGCTGAGCCGCGGCGGGCCGTGTGTCTGGCTCAGCGAAGACGACGCCAAACGCGCCGGCATCGTCGACAACGACTGGATCGAACTGTTCAATATCAACGGCGCGATCGCGGCGCGCGCGGTGGTGAGCCAGCGCGTCAATCCCGGCATGGTGATGATGTATCACGCGCAGGAGAAGATCGTGAACACGCCGGGCTCGGAGATCACCGGCGTGCGAGGAGGCATCCACAACTCGGTGACCCGCATCGTGCTCAAACCCACGCACATGATCGGCGGCTATGCGCAGTTGAGTTATGGCTTCAACTACTACGGCACCATCGGCACCAATCGCGACGAGTTCGTCGTCGTGCGCAAGATGGACAAGATCGACTGGCTGGACACGCCTGTGGGCAGCGAGCGCGTTGCACTCGTGCAATCTCAGGGAGAGAACGCATGAAGATCCGCGCCCAGATCGGCATGGTGCTGAACCTCGACAAGTGCATCGGCTGTCATACCTGTTCCGTCACCTGCAAGAACGTGTGGACCAGCCGTCCCGGCATGGAATACGCGTGGTTCAACAACGTCGAGACCAAGCCCGGCATCGGCTATCCCAAGGAGTGGGAGAACCAGGACAAGTGGCAGGGCGGCTGGGTGCGCAAGGCCGATGGCTCCATCGCGCCCCGCCAGGGCGGCAAATGGTCGCTGCTGATGAAGATCTTCGCCAACCCCAACATGCCGCAGATCGACGACTACTACGAGCCGTTCACCTTCGATTACGACCACCTGCAGAGCGCGCCGGAGATGAAGGCGTCCCCGACGGCGCGCCCACGCAGCCTCATCACCGGCAAGCAGATGGACAAGATCGTCTGGGGTCCCAACTGGGAGGAAATCCTCGGCGGCGAGTTCAGCAAGCGGAGTGCTGACAGGAACTTCGACGACATCCAGAAGGCGATGTACGGCGAATTCGAAAACACCTTCATGATGTACCTGCCGCGCCTGTGCGAGCACTGCCTGAACCCGGCGTGCGTGGCAAGCTGCCCCTCGGGCTCGATCTACAAGCGCGAGGAAGACGGCATCGTGCTGATCGACCAGGACAAGTGCCGCGGCTGGCGCATGTGCGTCAGCGGCTGTCCCTACAAGAAGATCTACTACAACTGGAAGAGCGGCAAGGCCGAGAAGTGCATCTTCTGTTACCCGCGCATCGAGGCGGGACAGCCGACGGTATGTTCGGAAACCTGCGTGGGCCGCATCCGGTACCTGGGCGTGCTGCTCTACGACGCCGACCGCATCCAGGAGGCCGCCAGCGTTGAGCACGACCGCGACCTGTATCAGGCGCAGCTCGACATCTTCCTCGACCCGCACGATCCGAAGGTGATCGAGCAGGCCCGCCGTGACGGCATCCCCGACCATTGGCTGGAAGCCGCGCGTTCGAGCCCCGTCTACAAGATGGCGGTGGACTGGAAGGTGGCGCTGCCGCTGCATCCGGAATACCGGACGCTGCCGATGGTCTGGTACGTGCCGCCGCTCTCACCCATCACCGCCGCCGCCAATGCGGGGCACCTCGGCGTGAACGGCGCCATCCCGGACGTGAAGCAGTTGCGCATCCCGGTGAAGTATCTCGCCAACCTGTTGACGGCAGGCGACACGGTGCCCGTGGAGCGGGCGCTGGAGCGGATGCTGGCCATGCGTGCCTACCAGCGCGACAAGCATGTCGAGGGACGCGTCAATCGGGAGGTGCTGCAGCAGGTGGGCCTCACCGAGGCCGAGGTCGAGGATATGTATCACGTGATGGCCATCGCCAACTACGAGGACCGCTTCGTCATTCCCAGCACGCACCGCGAGTATGCGGAAAACACGTTCAACGTGCGTGGCGGCTGCGGCTTCTCGTTCGGCAATGGCTGCTCGGAAGGCGTCAGCGAGACCAGCCTCTTCGGGTCGGAGAAGCGCCGGACGATTCCAATCAAGGCGGCGATCTGACCATGAATCTCTTCGATCAACCACAGGATGCGTCGCGCACGTTGCGCGCCCTGGCGCGGCTGCTGGGCTATCCCGATCCCACGCTGCGCTCGCAGCTTCCGGCGTTGCGCGAGGTCCTGCACGGCGACCGGGTGCTGTCGGCCCCGCGCCTTGCGGAGCTCGATGCCCTTGTCGACAGCCTGCTCCGGCAGGACCCGCTGGATGCGGAAGCCGACTATGTGCAGCTCTTCGACAGCGGGCGCACCACGGCACTGCACCTCTTCGAGCATGTGCACGGCGACTCGCGCGAGCGTGGGCCCGCGATGATCGACCTGGCGCAGACCTACGAAAAGGCGGGCCTCTTCCTGGCCGAGGGCCAGATGCCCGACTACCTGCCGGTGATGCTGGAGTTCACCTCGACGCAGCCGCCGCGCGAGGCCCGCGCGTTCCTGGGCGAGATGGCGCATCTCTTCAACGTCATCTTCAACGCGCTGCAGAAGCGGCAAAGCCGGTACGCCGGCGTACCGGGGGCGTTGCTGGAGCTGGCCGGGGAAACGCCAAAAGCGGTGCAGATTGCCGCCGATGAGCCCATCGATGAGACCTGGGCCGAACCCGCGGCCTTCGATGGTTGTTCCGCCAAGGGGCAGGTGGGCCCCGGGCAGGCGCAGCCCGTTCACCTGGTTCGCCGGAATCCTGATTCGGGAGTGGCCGCATGACGATCCTGCACAACTTTGCGTTCAACGTCTATCCGTACATCTGCCTGACGGTGTTCTTCATGGGCAGCCTCGCGCGCTTCGACCGCGACCAGTACACGTGGAAGAGCGATTCATCGCAGCTGCTGCGTCGGGGCACGCTGCGCTGGGGCAGCAACCTGTTCCATGCGGGCATCCTGTTCCTGTTCTTCGGCCACCTGTTCGGGCAACTGACGCCGCACTGGGTCTACGAGCCCTTCATCTCGGCGCCACAGAAGCAGTTCGTGGCCGTGGTGGCCGGCGGCATTGCGGGCCTGGTCTGCTTCGTCGGCCTTTCCCTGCTGCTGTACCGGCGCATCTTCGACCCACGCATCCGCCTGACCAGCCACCGCACGGACCTCGCCATCCTCGTGATCCTGTGGGTGCAGCTGGTGATCGGCCTGTCCACGCTCCCGTCGTCGATGCACCATGTGGCCGAGCCCACCACGATGCTGCGACTCGCGAGCTACCTGCAGGGGATTGCCACCTTCCAGCCGGACGCGAGCCTGGTGCAGGGCATCGACTGGCACTTCCAGGCGCACATGCTGCTCGGCATGACGATCTTCCTGTTGTTTCCGTTCAGCCGGCTGGTGCACGTCTGGAGCGGCTTCGCGACGATCGCCTACATCTTCCGCTCGCCGCAGATCGTGCGGTCCCGCCGGCTCAACGTGCCGGCCGGGCACAATACGCCCCATCGCGTCCTGTGAGGCCCTGACCATGACCATGCAAGCAGCAATCAACGCCGTACCCAAGCCAACGCTGGCGGCCGTGGCAAGCGTCAACGGACAGGCTCTGCATGCGCCGGGCGATGCGCCGTCGGTGGTCGAGTTGCGCCAGCGCGCCTGTACCGAACTGCTGCGCCAGAAGTCGCAGCAGGAGGGACTGCTCGACATCAGCGATGCGCCGACGGCCGATGGCGCCATCAGCGAGGCCGCATCGGCGGCCATCGAAATGCTGCTCGAGCGCGCCTTCACGGTGCCCGAGCCCTCCGACGAAGCATGCCGCCGGCATCATGCAGCGCACCCCGGCAAGTTTGCGTCCGGCGAGCGCGTGCGTGCCCGCCATATCCTGTTCGCGGTCACACCCGGCGTGGATGTCGTGGCATTGCGCAAGCGGGCCGAGGCCACGCTGCTCGAGGTCCGGTGCCACGATGGCAAGGCAGGCGATGGTTTTGCCGCGGCGGCACGGACGCAGTCGAATTGTCCAAGCGGCGCCGAAGGGGGCGAACTGGGCGAACTCACCACGCAGGACTGCGTCCCGGAGTTCGCGCGCGAGATCTTCGGCAAGCAGGAGATCGGCGTGCTGCCGCGGCTGGTGCACAGTCGCTTCGGCCTGCACGTCGTCGAGGTGCTGGGCCGC
Organism: Betaproteobacteria bacterium; assembly: GCA_031398535.1. GTDB lineage: Bacteria > Pseudomonadota > Gammaproteobacteria > Burkholderiales > Casimicrobiaceae > VBCG01. The sequence goes on from JANNNM010000922.1 coordinate 4,038, forward strand.
GTCGCGGGCTTGGCGCCGGATTACGGCGTCGTGCGCAGTGCGGTGGCGCTGTCGCTGCGACAACAGGGGTTCGTCACTGCGCTCCGGCAATACCTGCAGGTGCTGGCCGGGGAGGCCGTGGTCGTCGGCGTTGATCTCGACGGGGCGGACACCCCGCTGGTCCAGTAGGCTTGCTGCCGAGCGCGCGATGCCCGATGAATTGCTGCTGCGGCTTCGGCGGTTCCACGACGACTATTTTCCCGGTGTCGCGGATCAGTTCCAGAACCTGGTGAGGGATGGGCAGCATCCCACCATCCTGTTCATCGGCTGCTCGGACTCCCGTATCGTCCCGTACCTCCTCACCGGGACCGGGCCAGGCGAACTCTTCATCATCCGGAACGTCGGTGCGTTCGTGCCACCGCATGATGGTTCGACCGGCTATCACGGCACCGCCGCCGCCATCGAGTTCGCCGTGCTGAACCTGCACGTGACGCGGATCGTGGTCTGCGGGCACTCCCATTGCGGCGGCATCCGCGCGCTGTACGAGGAAGTGCCGGCCGAAGCCACCAATCTCGCGGCCTGGCTCGAACTCGGGCGCGAGGCGGCGTTGCCGGTGCAGGTCTCCGCGGAAGCCCTGCGCCGCACCGAGCAGCGGGCGGTCGTGCTGCAGCTCGAACGGCTGATGGGTTATCCGATGGTGCGTTCGCGCGTGGAACAGGGCAAGCTGGCGCTGCATGGCTGGCACTATGTCCTCGAAGACGGTGAAATCCATGTCTTCGATGTCCGGTCAGGCCAGTTCGTGCCGGCGGCGGTGTCGCCGCATAGCGGCACCGGACCCTACCAGCGCTTCGAGGAGGAGACCCCGGACCACAACGGCCCGCAAGGTCGCTGAGCAATTTGCATCGGCCCGGACCAGCGGCGGCCGACCGCACTACACTGCACGCATGCCAGCCTCCGTCAGCGTTCGCGCCCTCGACCACGCCTACGGCGATCATCGCGTGGTGCGCGGCATGAGCTTTCATCTCGAGCCCGGCCGCATCGGTTGCCTGCTCGGGCCCTCCGGTTGCGGCAAGACCACGGTCCTGCGCTGCCTCGCGGGCTTCGAACCTGTCCAGGGCGGCGAGATCGCGCTTTCGGATCGCGTCGTCTCGCGGGCCGGCCTGCAGGTCCCGCCGGAACATCGGGGCGTCGGCATGGTGTTCCAGGACTACGCGCTGTTCCCGCATCTCGATGTCGCGCGCAATGTCGCTTTCGGCCTGACGCGCATGCCGGCGGCCGACGCCGCGCGCCGCACGGCCGCCATGCTGGAACTGGTCGGCCTTGGCGGCGTGGCGACGATTTATCCGCACGAACTCTCCGGGGGCCAGCAGCAGCGGGTGGCGCTGGCGCGCGCGCTGGCGCCTGCCCCTGAACTGTTGCTGCTCGACGAGCCCTTTTCCAACCTCGACGTCGACCTGCGCGAGCGGTTGTCACTCGAAGTGCGCGACATCCTGAAGACTGCGGGCACCACTGCCATCCTGGTGACGCACGACCAGCACGAAGCCTTCTCGCTGGCGGACGAGATCGGCATCATGAAGGACGGCACGATCGAGCAATGGGATTCGGCGTACAACCTGTACCACCGGCCGCGCACCCGGTTCGTCGCCGACTTCGTCGGGCAGGGTGTCTTCCTGCGCGGCGTGGCTGCGTCCAACGGCCACATGCAGACGGAATTGGGACAACTCGCGGGCGAATGGCCGGTACCCGTCGCGGAAGGCAGTGCGGTCGACCTGCTGCTGCGGCCCGACGACATCATCCACGACGATGCCAGCCCGTGGCAGGCGGACGTCGTGGCCAAGGCCTTCCGCGGGGCCGAGTTCCTCTACACGCTGCGGCTCGCGTCGGGCACGAAGCTCCTGTCGCTGGTGCCGTCGCATCACAACCACGCGATCGGCGAGAAGATCGGCATCCGGCTGGCGATCGACCACGTGGTGGCATTTCCCTCGCAATGAATTAGTTGCACGATGTGACATAAACTACTATTGTGTCCGGCGAGGGGACGTCCCCGCCGGGAGGTAGTTCGCCATGATCAGAATCTCGATGTCCGTGTTGGCCGTGCTGATCGGCGTGGCGAGTTCGCTGGGAGCGCAGGCCCAGCCCGCGGGCTACCCCAGCAAGACCGTTCGCATCATCGTGCCGTTCGCGCCGGGCGCGTTCACCGATGCTTCGGCGCGGCTGCTGGCGAAGGAATTGTCCGAACAGATGGGACAACCCTTTGTCGTCGAGAACAAGACCGGCGCCGGCGGCACGATCGGTGCCGACTTCGTCGCCAAGTCGCCCCCGGACGGCTATACGCTGCTGATCACCGAGACGTCGTTCGCGATGACGCCGGCGCTCTATCCCAAGCTTCCCTATGACCCGGTGAAGGACCTGCTGCCGGTCAGCCAGTACGCGGATGCGACGGCCGTGCTGATGGCGCGCAACGGCCTTCCCGCCAAGACCGTCAAGGAATTGGTGGCGCTGGCCAAGTCCAAGCCCGATGGCCTCACCTACGGGTCCGCCGGTCTCGGCTCGTCGTCACACCTGCCGATCGAATGGTTCATGAGCCTGTCTGGCATCAAGATGCTGCACGTACCATTCAAGGGCGCGGCGGCATCCATCCCGGAATTGATTGCCGGACGCGTGGACCTCGTGATGAGCAGTGTGGCCACCGGCGGCCCGCACATCGCGGACGGCCGCGTGATGCCGCTGGCGGTCACGGGCAAGGAGCGCAGCCCCGCGCTGCCCAACGTGCCGACCTTTGCCGATGCCGGCTTTGCCGAGTTCCGGATGAGCTACTGGTTTGGCGTGTTCGCGCCGGCGGGGACGCCGAGGGACATCGTCGCTCGGCTCGAGCGAGAGATCGCCAAGGCCATGACCAGCCCTGCATTGCGCGAGTCGTTTGCGAAGCAGGGCGCGCGTACCGTGGGCAACACCTCCGCGGAGTTCACGCGCTTCGTCGCGGACGAGATCGACCTGTGGAAGAAAGTGGTCGTCACCGCTAACGTCAAGATCGAGTGACCTGCGCGGCCAGGTGCTGCGCGCACAGGTAGCCGAAGGTCATCGCGGGGCCGAGGTTCGATCCCGGTCCCGGATAGTGACCGCCGAAGATGCTGGCCATGTCATTGCCCACCGCATAGAGCCCCGGGATCGGCGCATTCGCGCGATCCAGCACGGCGCCGTGCCGATCGGTCACAACACCCATGAACGTGCCGAGGTCGCCCGGCAGGATGCGTACTGCATAGAAAGGCGCCGCCGCGATCGGCGCGAGGCATGGATTGGGCCCGTTGCGCGGATCGCCCTGGTATGCGTTGTAGGCATTCTCGCCGCGATGAAACTGCGGGTCGCGGCCGGTGGTGGCCGAGTGGTTGAAACTGGCAACAGTGCGCGCAAGTGCCTCGGCATCGATGCCCGCCTTCAGCGCGAGTTCCGCCAGTGTCTTGCCCCGTAGCAGGTAGCCTGAGCGCAGGTAGGGCCGCAGCGGCAGCGGAAAAGGCTTCGCCATCCCGAGGCCGTAGCGTTGCACGAACGCGTGGTCGCAGACGAGGAACGCGGCCACCAGTTCCCCCGGCACACGCGTCGCGATCATCGCCTGCACGACATCGTGGTACGAATTGCTTTCGTTGACGAAGCGCTGCCCGTTCGCGCCCACCAGGATGCCGCCCGGCTTGCCGCGCTCGTAGCTGTGCGGATAGGTGCCGGTCGAGCCATCGCGGTACGGCACTCGCGAGACGGGCATCCACGGCGCTGCGCTGACGAACGAGGTGTCGACGCGGCCGCCGGCGCGCTCCGCGAAGCGCAGGCCATCGCCCGTGGCGCCCGGCGCGGTCAGCGAGTAATGGGCTTCTGGCGCCGGCGCATGCGCATACAGTGCGCGGCGACGCACGAGATCCTGCGCGAAGCCACCCGCAGCACACACCACGCCACGACGCGTCTCGATCCTGACCAGTCGTCCTTCGTGCTTCACGACCGCGCCGCACACGCGGTCGCCCGAGCGGACCAGGTCCACGACGGACGCGTTGACCCAGATGGAAATGCCGGCGTCGAGCGCGGAGCGCGCCAGTCGCGCCGCCAGCGCATTGCCGTTCATCAGCAACATGTCGCGCCCGTGGCGCATCACGTCCGTCGCGTGCCGCAGCACGCGGCGCGCGACGTAAGCGGCGGAACGCAACGACCGGCGCGCGTTGAAGAAGTGGTGAAAGTCCGGTCCGGAACCGACCTTCAGTCCATACAACGTCATCTCGCGCACGGGGGGACGCAATCGGGCCAGATGGGGGCCGAGCTCGCGGCCATCGAAGGGCATCGCGCAGATGCCGCGTCCCGCGGCCAGGCCGCCGGGCTGCGCGGGATGATAGTCGGGATAGGTCGGCCCCAGCATAAAGCGCATGACGGTTTCGCGTTCGAAGAATTCGACCATCTTCGGACCGGCTTCGAGATAGGCGTCGATCTTTTCGCTGTCGTAGAACGTGCCGAGCTCATGCCGCAGGTATTCGCGGGCCAGGTCGAGCGAGTCGGCCACGCCGGCGCGCTGCGCGTGCGGACTGCAGGGAATCCACAGCCAGCCTCCCGACAGCGCCGTCGTGCCGCCGAACAACGCCTCCTTTTCGACGATGAGTACCTCGAGCCCGAGCTTGCGCGCGGTGATGGCGGTCGCGAAGCCTCCCGCACCGGCGCCGATCAC
>JANNNM010000942.1:0-1072 GCA_031398535.1 Betaproteobacteria bacterium
AGCGCCGTCCCCGCCAACGAACTCGAGACGCTGCGCGACTGGCTGCGCTGGGCCGTGTCGCGCTTCACCGAAGCGGGCCTGGCCTTCGGCCACGGCAGCGCGCAGGCGTACGACGAAGCCGCCTACCTGCTGCTGCACGCGCTGCACCTGCCGCTCGATCGCCTCGAACCGTTCCTCGACGCGCGGCTGACGCAAGTCGAGCGGCAAACGCTCGCGCAGCTCTTCACGCGGCGCATTGAAGACCGCGTGCCCGCTGCGTACCTGACGCGCGAGGCGTGGCTCGGCGACTTCCGGTTTTATGTCGATGAGCGCGTGATCGTGCCGCGATCGTTCATCGCGGAACTGCTGGGCCCGGGACTCGAAAGCTACGTCGGACCGCCGGACGACGTGCATTCGGTGCTCGACATGTGCACCGGCTCCGGCTGCCTCGCCATCCTGATGGCGCATGCGTATCCCGCCGCCGACGTTGATGCGGTGGACCTTTCCGCGGAAGCGCTGGCAGTCGCGCAGCGCAACGTCAGCGACTATGGCCTTGCCGACCGTGTCAATCTCATCCGCTCGGACCTCTTCGCCAACCTGCCCGAGAAGAATTACAACCTGATCATCAGCAATCCGCCGTACGTCACGGCGAATTCGATGTCGGCACTGCCCGCCGAGTACCGGCACGAGCCCGTGCTGGCGTTAGCCGGTGGTGACGACGGACTCGACGCCGTGCGCACGCTGCTGAAGGATGCCCCACGTTTCCTCGATCACGAAGGCACGCTGGTGGTGGAGGTCGGCAATGGCCGCGCCGCCACCGAGGCGGCGTTTCCGCGCCTGCCGTTCGTATGGCTGCAGACGGCCTCCTCCGACGACAGCGTCTTCCTGCTCAAGCGCGAAGACCTGGTTGCGGGCCACTGACCTCCATACCTCCAAGCGACCGCGATGTCCGACCTTCCCATGCGTACCGGTGGTGAAATCCTGGTGGCCAGCCTGCTGGCGCAAGGCGCCACGCACGCGTTCGGCGTGCCCGGCGAAAGTTACCTTGCCGTCCTCGATGCGATGCACGACGTCGGCGACCGGCTGCAGTTCG
>JANNNM010000003.1:0-2829 GCA_031398535.1 Betaproteobacteria bacterium
TCGAACAGCGCGTTGGCCACGCCGTAGTCACCGTGCGTGCTGATGCGGTAGGCCACGTCGACCGTCATCATGGTCGGCGAATTCGGGTTGATCATCAGCGGCACCGACAACACCGACAGCATCGTGACGAAGGACAGCACCATGCCCACCATCAGCGTGCCCTTCACTTGCGGCAGCACGATGCCGCCCAGCAGGCGCAACCGCGACGCACCCAGGTTGCGCGCAGCCTCGAGTTGCGCGGGCTCCAGCGACGCCATCGCGCCCGCCAGCAGCAGCGTGACGAATGGCGCCTGCTTCCACACGAACGCGATGACGATGCCGCGCCAGTCGAGCAGGCTCTGCGCCGCCAGCGGCTCGATCATGCCCGACCCGATCAGCACGTGGTTCAGCATGCCGTTCTTGGCGAGGAACGCACGCATCACCTGGCCGGTGACGATGAAGGGAATGAAGAGCGGCCACCGGTAGAGCCAGCGCAGGATGGCCACGGCGCGCGGGTTCTCGCCCAGCGTCAGGTAGCCGGCAATGGCGATGGCGACGATGCCGATCAGGACGGTGGACAGCCCCGTCATCATGATCGTGAACAGCAGGTCGGTGCGGTAGAGCTCCCACGCCTTCTCGAAATGCGCGAACGTGAAGCCGCCGTCCTTGGCGCGAAACGCCAGGACGGCGGACATCAGCAGCGGCAGGACGAAGAACGCCCCGATCACCAGCAATGCAGGCGCGACGAGGACGTAGCCCCGTGCGCCGGACGACCTTATTTCAGCACCACCCGCTCATAGCCTTCGACGATGTCGGTGAAGTAATCCGACAGCGGGAAGGGCCGGCCGAATTTCGCCAGATCGGACGGCGAGATATCGACAAAGAGCTTGTTCCACTCAGCGGGCGTCAGCTTCGCCTGCACGTATTGCGGGTCGATGCCCGGATACCAGTTGAACTGCTTGACGATGCCCTGCGCCTGCACTTCCGGGCTGGCGGCGAAGTCGATGAACTTCTTGGCCAGCGCGGCGTTGGCGGCCTTGGCCGGCACCACGTAGTACATCGGCTGCCCCGGCAAGCCCGGCGACGGCAACGCCAGCTTCACCTTCGGGTTCAGCTTGCCATCGGCCTGCCACGTGTAGAACATGTCGACCCACACCGGGCCCATCGCGATCTCGCCGCGATTCAACATGTCGAGCGTGCCGGCATTCCCCGGCGTCATCACGACGTTGGCATTGAAGTCCTTGAGTCCGGCCAGTGCCTTGTCGATCGCCGCCTTGTCGCCGGCCGAGTACGGGCCCTTCTCGAGCTTGTCGCCGATGCCGGCGTTCGCGCCTACCCAGCCCATCACGAAGCCGACGCCGGACATGCCGCCCTTGACGCCGTTGTAGCCGAACTGCTTCGGATTCTTCTTCACCCATTCGGTGAGCTCGGCGAAGGATTTCGGCGGCACCTTGACGAGGTCCGGGTTGTACGCGAATGCGATCTGGCTGTGGAACATCGGCAGCACGAAGCCTTCGACATTGGCCCCCAGCGCGTTCTTCGCGGAATCGCGCGACACGAGCTTGCCGGCCGCGATGTCGTTGCGATACGCCAGCAGCAGGTTTTCCTTGACCATCGAAGCCGCGCCGCGTTGATGCACGACCGCCACGTCGGTATCCCACGTCGCGCTGCCGGCCTTCTGCTGCGCCTGCAGCTTCTCATAGATCTTCTGCGAACCCGAGTCGCCCGGGCCGGTACCCACCGCGCGCACTTTGACGCCGGGATTCATTGCCTCGAACTTGGGCGCCAGGTAGTTGTTGACGTAGTCGACCATGTTCTGGTCGCCGGCAGTGACCACGTTGAGAGTCTGCGCCAGTGGGGCGCCCGAAACAGCCATGGCGGCGGCAACCGCGCCGGCCACGAGGAAGGATTTGAAGCGCATGGCGATCTCCTTGAAAGAGGATCAGCCCGGACGGGCCTCTCCGGGAAACAACAACAAAGCCGTTCGCGGCACAACCACTGCCGCTGCCGTTCCTTCGGCGACACGTTCCGGCGCCTCGACCCACAGGTCGGCGCTGTCGGTGCGCACGCGGTACCGATAACCGTGCCCGACATAGACCGATTGCGCGACGATGCCAGGCAACACCAGCGCATCGTCGGCATGGCCAGTGGCCGCCATCGACAAGTGCGCGGCGTCGCTGCGGAAGTGCGCGCGCACGCGCTGCCCCGCCGGCGTGCCGGTGGCTGCCGCGGTGAAGCCGCCGGCATGCGAAGGCGCGACATCAAGCGCGTTGTCCGCGCCCATGAAGCCCGCGACGAACGCGCTTTCCGGGTGATGGAAGATCTGCTCCGGCGCGCCCACCTGCACGATCTTGCCGGCGTCGATGACCGCGATGCGGTCGGCCAGCGTCAGCGCTTCCTCGCGGTCGTGCGTCACGTAAACCGCGGTGATGCCGATTCGCCGCTGCAGCGCGCGGAGTTCGTGGCGCAGTTCGAGGCGCACCTTGTAGTCGAGGTTGGACATCGGTTCGTCGAGCAGCAGCAGGTGCGGGTCGACCGCCAGCGCGCGGCCCAGCGCCACGCGTTGCCGCTGCCCGCCGGAAAGCTGCGTCACCGAGCGCCCTTCGTAGCCGTCGAGCTGCAGCAGCTTCAGCATCTCGGCCACCCGCGCCGCGATGGCATCCGCCTTCCAGCCGCGCATCCGCAGGCCGTAGCCGATGTTGGCGGCCACGGTCATGTGCGGCCACAGCGCATAGGACTGGAACATCATCGCCGTGGCGCGCTCTTCTGGCGGCAGGTGTGTGATGTCGACGCCATCCACCCGGATCGTGCCGGCGCTGGGCGTCACGAAGCCGGCGATGGCGCGCAGCA
>JANNNM010000092.1:0-12748 GCA_031398535.1 Betaproteobacteria bacterium
AAGATTATAGGCTGAAAAACGCTTTGATTTCAAGTAGGTTGGACATCCCCGGCATCCGTCCCGGGGATCACCCGCCGGGGCTGCGCGCGGCCGCCGGCCATGTCCGCGATTCCCAGCAATTCGGCCCCGCAGAACACGGCGCACGGGCCGTCGGCCAGCGGTGCCCCATCGATGGTCCGGCCCTGCCGGAAAGAGGCGGCGGCGGCCGCGTCCACCGGCAGCCGGGGCAGGTCGGTCACCAGCACCGCCACCGACAGCAGCGTCCCGTCGCGGGCGCCGGATTCCAGCGCCTCGAAGTCGGCCAGCGTGATGGCGGCGTCCAGCGAAAAGGCGCCCGTGGCCGTCCGGCGCAGCGCCGCCAGGTGAGCGCCGCTTCCCAGCGCCCGGCCAATATCCTCCGCCAGCACCCGGATGTAGGTGCCCTTGCTGCACTCGACGTCCAGCACCGCGTCCGGCGGATCCCATGAAACCAGCCGCAAGGCGTGAATCGTGATCTCGCGCGGGGGACGGGGCACGTCTACGCCGGCGCGTGCGTATTCGTAGTGGGCCTTGCCCTCGAATTTCAGCGCCGAATAGGCAGGCGGAATCTGGGTCTGCGGGCCGGTGAAGGTGCGCAGCGCGGCGTCAAGTTCGGTGGCGCTGAAAGCCACGGGAAAGGTCGCGGTGACCGGGCCTTCGGCATCGCCGGTGGCTGTGGTGGCGCCGAACCGGACGGTGGCCGTGTAGCGCTTGCCGGCGTCGAGCAATGCCTGCGCAAACTTGGTGGCCTCGCCGAAGCACAGCGGCAACAGGCCCGAGGCCAGCGGATCGAGCGTGCCGGTGTGGCCTGCCTTGGCGGCGTTCAGCGCGCGCTTGGCGCGCTGCAACGCGGCGTTCGACGATATGCCGGAAGGCTTGTCGAGCAGCAGCACGCCATCAACAAGGCGGCGTTGCTTGCGTATCGGGTTCATCGGAGTAAAGGGGTCAGGGTCAATTAACAGATGGAGCCGACGGGTGCACGGAAGTTGCCGCCCGTTAATTGACCCTGACCCCTTTATTCAGCCGTCCGCCAGCTTCTTGTCGGCCGCCACCGCCTCGTCGATCAGCTGCGACAGCCGCATGCCGGACTCGATCGAGTCGTCGTACGCGAAGTGCAGCTGCGGCACCGTGTACAGATCAAGGCGCTGCGCCAGCGCGCTGCGCAGGAAGCCGCTGGCCCGCGCCAGCGCCGCCATCGTGGCGTCCGCGTGCTCGCGGCCCGCCAGGTGCGTGAAATGGATGGTCGCGTGCGACAGGTCCTGCGTGACGTCCACATGCGTGACCGTCACCTCCCCCACGCGCGGATCCTTCACCTCGTTGCGCAGCAGGTCGGCCAGCTCCTTCTGGATCTGGTCGCCCACGCGATGCGCGCGTTGCACGTTCTTCTTCGACGGCATGCCTACAGCGTCCGCGAAACCTCGACGACCTCGAACACCTCGAGCTGGTCACCAACCTCCACCTCGTTGTAGTTCTTGACCGACAGGCCGCATTCGAAGCCGAACTTCACTTCGCGGACATCGTCCTTGAAGCGTTTGAGCGAATCGAGCTCGCCTTCGTGGATGACGACATTGTTGCGCAGCAGGCGGATACGCGAGCTCCGCCGCACCAGGCCCTCCAGCACATAGCACCCTGCGACCGTGCCGACCTTGGAGATGCGGTACACCTCGCGGATCTCCACCAGGCCGAGCTTGCTCTCCTTCTGCTCGGGCGCCAGCATGCCCGACAGCGCCGCCTTCACCTCATCGACCGCGTCGTAGATGATCGTGTAGTAGCGGATCTGCACGCCACTCGACTCGGCGAGCTTGCGCGCCTGCACATCGGCGCGCACGTTGAAGCCGATCACCACCGCCTTCGAGGCCAGCGCGAGGTTGATGTCCGACTCGGTGATGCCGCCCACCGCCGCGTGCACGATGTTGACCTTCACTTCTTCGGTGGACAGCTTGGTCAGCGCCTGCGACAGGCCTTCGTACGAACCCTGCACGTCGGCCTTGACGATCAGCGTCAGTGTCTTGACGGCGTTCTCGCCGACTTCGCCGAACATGTTCTCGAGCTTGGCGGCATGCTGCTTCGCCAACTTGACGTCGCGGAACTTGCCCTGGCGGAACAGCGCGATTTCGCGTGCCTTGCGTTCGTCACCCAGCACCATCACGTCCTCGCCGGCGAGCGGCACATCCGACAGGCCCTGGATTTCCACCGGGATGGCAGGTCCGGCTTCGGACACCGGCTTGCCGTTCTCGTCCGTCATCGCGCGCACGCGGCCGAACACCGCACCGGCCAGCACGATGTCGCCGCGCTTCAGCGTGCCCGATTGCACGAGCACCGTGGCCACCGGACCGCGGCCCTTGTCAAGCCGCGCCTCGATGACGATGCCACGCGCCGGCGCATCCTTGGGCGCGCGCAGCTCGAGCACTTCCGCCTGCAGCAACAGGCCGTCCAGCAGGCGGTCGATGCCCTCGCCCGTCTTGGCCGACACCGGGATGAACTGCACGTCGCCGCCGTATTCTTCCGGCAGCACGCTTTCTGCCACCAGTTCCTGCTTGACGCGATCGATGTTGGCGTCGGGCTTGTCCATCTTGTTGATGGCGACGACCAGCGGCACGTTGGCAGCCTTCGCATGTGCGATGGCTTCCTTCGTCTGCGGCATGACGCCGTCGTCGGCGGCCACCACCAGCACCACCATGTCGGTGACCTTGGCGCCGCGCGCGCGCATGGCCGTGAAGGCCTCGTGGCCCGGCGTGTCGAGGAACGTGATGACGCCCTTCGCGGTCTCAACGTGATACGCGCCGATGTGCTGCGTGATGCCACCGGCTTCGCCGCTGGCCACGCGCGTGCGGCGGATCGTGTCGAGCAACGACGTCTTGCCGTGGTCGACGTGGCCCATCACCGTGACGACCGGCGGCCGTGGCAGCAACTCGGCCGCGCCTGCACCGGAGGATTCCGCCAGCAGCGAATCCGGGTCGTCCAGCTTGGCGGCCTTCGCCTTGTGGCCCATTTCCTCGACGATGATCATCGCCGTTTCCTGGTCCAGCATCTGGTTGATCGTGACCATCGTGCCCATCTTCATCATGGCCTTGATCACTTCGGTGGCCTTGATCGACATCTTGTGGGCAAGTTCGGCCACGGTGATCGTCTCAGGGACTGAGACTTCGCGGATGACCGGACCCCCGGCACCTGCGCCGGCATCGCCACCGTCGTCATCGCGATGACGGCCGCCCACCTTCGGTCCACGCCAGCCCGGCGTGGCGGCACCGCCACCGGTGTCGCCGCGCAGCTTGAGCGCACGCCGGCGAGCGGCTTCTTCCTGGAAGACTTGTCCCGGGACCTTCTTGGTGGCGCGGTCGCGCTTCTCGCCCGGCTTGGCGGCGGGACGATGCAGCGTGCCTTCCGTCGCCACCTTGGCACCGGGGGCGGCGACCTTGGGCTCCGCGGCCTTGGCCAGCGCCGCCGCATCCGCCGCAGCCTTGGCGGTCGCTTCCTCGGCGTCGCGTTCCTTCTTGGTCTTGCGCGCCGATTCGCGCTCCTGGCGCTCACGCAATTCGTCGGTCTGCCGCTTCTGCAGCGCCTGGCCCTTGCGGGTCTCTTCCTCGCGCAGCGCGATTTCCTTGGCCGTCAGGTGCGACGGCACGGCGGGCGCGGCCACCAGCGGTGCGGCCGCGGGAGCGGGCGCGATGACTTCAGGTGCCACGACCACTTCCGGCACGGGCGGGGCTTCGATGACCGGCGGCGCCTCGACGATTTCCTCGACGACGGCTTCCACGGGTTCGTCAGCCGCAGTGGCGGGTGCCGCGACTTCCTCTTCGCGCCGGACCAGCACGCGCTTCTTGCGCACCTCCACCTGGATGGTGCGCGACTTGCCGGTCGAATCGGCGGCCTTGATTTCAGTCGTCTGCTTGCGCGTCAGCGTGATGCGCTTCTTCGGTTCTGCGGCGGCGCCGTGCTGCTTCCGCAGGTAGTCGAGCAGGCGGGTCTTGTCCTGCTCGGTGAGCTTGTCGCCTTCTTTCTTGCCGTCCACGCCGGCCGCGGTCAACTGCTCGACCAGCGTGCCGGCGGGCATCTTGAGTTCGGTTGCGAATTGTTCGATGGTGGTTTGCGCCATGCCGATCTCCTGCGCGAATAAGCTCGCGCCTTACTTCAACGCGCCGCTGGTCGCGGCGACTTCAGTTGCTGCTTCGGCTTCGAACCAATGCGCGCGAGCCTTCATGATCAGGTTCTGCGCGCGCTCGGCGTCGATGCCGGTCAATTCCGTCAGCTCGTCGCCGGCGAGATCGGCCAGCGCATCGCGCGTGACGATGCCGTTGGCCGCAAGCTTGCTGGCGATCTCGGTATCCATGCCTTCGAGATTGAGCAGCGCCTCCTCCACGTTCTCCACCGACTCCTCGCGGACGATGGCCTCGGTAAGGAGCGCGTTGCGGGCCCGGCTGCGCAATTCGTTGACAGTGTCCTCGTCGAAGGACTCGATCTCCATCATCTCGGTGATGGGCACGTAGGCCACTTCCTCGAGCGAGGTGAAGCCTTCGCCGATTAGGATGTCGGCCACTTCCTCGTCGACGTCCAACTTGGCCATGAAGAGGCTGCGCAGGCGCCCGGTCTCGCTGTCGGTCTTCTGCTGCGATTCCTCGACACTCATCAGGTTCAGCTGCCAGCCGGTGAGCTCGGACGCAAGGCGCACGTTCTGCCCGCTACGGCCGATCGCGATGGCGAGGTTCTCTTCGTCGACGACGACGTCCATCGCATGCTTCTCTTCATCGACCAGGATGCTCTGCACTTCGGCCGGGGCCAGCGCGTTGATCACGAATTTGGCGGGGTCTTCGGAGAACAGGATGATGTCGACGCGCTCGCCGGCCAGCTCGTTGGTGACGGCCGTGACGCGCGAACCGCGCATGCCGATGCACGTGCCCTGCGGGTCGAGGCGCGGATCGTTCGACTTGACGGCGATCTTGGCGCGGATGCCGGGGTCGCGGGCCGCGGCCTTGATCTCGATGAGGCCTTCCTCGATTTCCGGCACTTCGAGTTCGAAGAGCCGCATCAGGAATTCAGGGGCGATGCGTGACAGGATCAGCTGCGGGCCCTTGGCCGTGCGGTCGATCTTCATCACATAGGCGCGCATGCGGTCGCCGACGCGCAGCATTTCTTTCTGGATCAGCTGGTCGCGCGGGATCACGCCTTCGATGCGGCCCGACTCGACGATGATGTTGCCGCGCTCGATGCGCTTGACGGTGCCGGTCAGCAGGTTGTCTTCGCGCTCGAGGAAGTCGTTCAGGATCTGCTCGCGCTCGGCGTCGCGGATCTTCTGCAGGATCACCTGCTTCGCGGCCTGCGCGCCGATGCGGCCGAAGTCCACCGGCTCGAGCGGCTCTTCCACCACGTCGCCCAGCTTCAGTTCCGGGTCGCGCTCGGCGGCATCGGTGATGGCGAGCTGGTGCGCGGGTTCCTCGTGCTCTTCATCGGGCACCACGGTCCAGCGCCGGAATGCGTCGTAATCGCCGGTTTCGCGGTCGATCGCCACCCGGGCATCGATTTCAGCCGTGGGGAAGCGTTTCTTGGTGGCCGACGCCAGCGCCGATTCCAGCGCGACGAAGACGATTTCCTTCGGCACGTTCTTTTCACGCGCCAGGGCGTCCACCAGCAGCAGCAGTTCGCGGTTCATTTGGTCTTTCTCCACTCGATCTTCGGTACGAGCCGCGCACGCGCGATCGCAGCCAAAGGAATTTTCCGGACACCGTGCGGGCCTTCCAGCAGCACATCGTCGCCATCGACGCCCCGGACGATGCCCTTCAACTTGCGGGTGCCGTCGGTCAGGTCATGCAGGTTGACCTGCGCTTCCTCGCCGGCAAACCGGACGAAATCGGCCAGCTTGGTCAGCGGCCGGTCAACGCCCGGTGATGAAATCTCGAGTCGTCCGTAGTCGACGTTCTCGACGGTGAAAAGGTGCGAAAGGTGGTCGCTGACCCGGGCGCAGTCTTCGACGCCGATGCCGGCCGGCTTGTCGATGTAAACCCGGACGAGCGGGCCCTTGCCCGCGATTTCCCAGGCCACCAGCTCGTATCCGAGCGCCGGGACCGTCTGTTCCAGCAGTTCACCCAGATTTTTACCGACCGACACGTCCTCGTCGCTCCGCCATCGTTCATTGGTCAGGGGCCGGCACATACCCGGCGCGCAAAATGAAAATGGGCTGCGACCAGCCCATTTTTTGCTTTTTTGGTGCTTATTTCCACCGCTTGCAGTCCGCGATTATAGCAGGAAACCCCCGGTTTTCCCATAGGCAGCCCCGGAAACGGGTCGGGGGACGCTACACTTGACGATTCCCCAAACCTCCTGCCGGCCAACGCCCATGCCCGAACCCATGCTGATTGCCCGCCACGGCGAGATCGAATGCCTGCTGCTGCCCGGGCTCACCAATCGCCACGGTCTCATCACCGGCGCCACCGGCACCGGCAAGACGGTCACCCTCCAGGTCCTGGCCGAACGATTGTCCGCGATGGGCGTCCCCACCTTCATGGCCGACGTGAAGGGCGACCTGGCCGGCCTCGGCCAGCCCGGCAAGACCTCGCCCAAGTTCGAGGAACGGCTGAAGATGCTGGGCATCGAGGCCCCGGCCTTTGCCGGCTGTCCGGTCACTTTCTGGGACGTGTACGGCGAGCAGGGACATCCCGTCCGCGCCACCGTTTCCGACCTGGGCCCGCTCTTGCTTTCGCGCATCCTCAACCTCAACGACACGCAGGAAGGCGTGCTGCAGCTGGCCTTCAAGATCGCCGATGACAACGGCCTGCTGCTGCTCGACCTGAAGGACCTCCGCGCCCTGCTCCAGCATATCGGGGACAACGCGCGCGATTTCCAGACCAACTACGGCAACGTCTCCGCCGCGTCCATCGGCGCGATCCAGCGCGGGCTGCTCGGCCTGCAGCAACAGGGCGCGGACCAGTTCCTCGGCGAACCGATGCTGAACGTGGACGACCTGCTGCAGACCGTCGACGGCAAGGGGGTGGTCAACATCCTCGCCGCGGACAAGCTGATGCAGTCGCCCAAGGTGTACTCGACGTTGCTGCTGTGGCTGCTGTCCGAGCTCTATGAACGGCTGCCGGAGATCGGCGACCCGGAGAAGCCGAAGCTCGTGGTCTTCTTCGACGAAGCCCACCTGCTCTTCACCGATGCGCCGAAGTCCCTGCTCGAGAAGATCGAGCAGGTCGTGCGCCTGATCCGGTCGAAAGGCGTGGGCGTGTTCTTCGTCACGCAGAATCCGCTCGATGTGCCGGATACGGTGCTGGGGCAACTCGGCAACCGCGTGCAGCACGCGTTGCGCGCGTTCACGCCCCGCGACCAGAAGGCCGTGAAGTCCGCGGCCGAAACGATGCGCGCCAATCCGAAGTTCAAGACCGAGGATGCGATCACGGAACTGGGTGTCGGCGAAGCCCTGGTCTCGTTCCTCGACGTCAAGGGTCGTCCGCAGATCACCGAGCGCGTGTTCATCCTGCCGCCGGCCAGCCGCATCGGACCGTTGACGCCCGATGAGCGCAAGACGCGGATCGCCAATTCGCCGGTCGCAGGTGTGTACGACAAGACGGTAGACCGCGATTCGGCCTACGAAAAGCTGAGCGCGCGCGCGGCCGAAGCAACACCTGCCGCGACCGGCGGCGACAAGCCCGCAACAGCGGGTGGCGGTGGCGGCATGTTCGGCGGCCTGTCCGACATCCTGTTCGGTTCCACGGGTCCACGCGGCGGCAAGCACGACGGCATGATCGATCTCGCCGCCAAGAGCGCTGCGCGGTCGGTGGGGTCGTCGATTGCGCGCGAAATCACACGTGGCGTGCTGGGGTCGCTGCTGGGCGGCAAGAAGCGCTGACGGGCGGGGTCAGGTCACGGGGTCAGGTTCGAATTGGTCGAGGTAGTGCACCCCAGTACCGGACGGGCGCGACGACCAATTCGAGCCTGACCCCGTTTACGATGGCGACGCTCGATTCGAGCCCGGCCCCAGTTGCGCGCATCCGGCGCGCGCCAGCCGACAATTCGGGTAGATTTTCGCCGGTCGTTGGCATAGTCTTGCGGCATTGCGCAGGCACTGTGCCTGCCCCCGTGTTCGTCCCGACGCCATGACCATGCGCCTTGCCCGTGCCTTCGTTGCCGTTCTGCTCCCGCTCGTCGTCGGCGGCGCTGCCGCGCAGGGATTCAAGTTCTCGAACCCCGACAACACGCAGCAGGCCGAGCAGGCGGCAAAGGACGACCGCATCGCGTGGGAGTTGTCCACGCCGTGCCGCGCCGATCTCAAGGGCAAGAAGATCATGGTGATCATCGGCGAGCAGCAGGACAACGGTTATATCAACGCGCAGCAGCAGAATTACGGCCGCCACTTCCAGGCGATCAACGTGCGCCTGCGCTCGCTTGGATTGCGCACCTACACGCCCGAGGAAATCCGCGCGCAGATCGCGCAGGCCGAGATCGACGCGTACTTCAAGAACAACCCGGACCTCGCGTTGTCCGCCGCCAAGCGGATGGGCGCGAGCTTCGTGCTGCGCGGGCTCATTACATCGGAGGCCAGCCGCAATCCGATGATCCCCGTCAACCAGGTCACGGTCAGCATGGGCTTCACGCTGACCGGCAGCAACGGCAGGATCATCTCCGATGTCGCCGCCAATTCCTCGTCGTACGCCGGGCCCAATGTCGGGCAGATGGCGCTGACGCTGGTCAACGAGCAGGCCGACGAGGTGGTCGCCCAGCTCTATGGCGACTACTGCCGCAATGCAGGATTGGGTTCACCGCCGCCCAAGGCGAAGAAGTAGCGTCCCTGGCAAGGCCAGCCAACTGTCACAACCGTCGGAGACTCGCAATGCGCACCTTCCATGAATGCCCGATGCTACCCACTGCGATTGGCGTGGCGATGGTGTTCGCCGCCACTGCAGCGTTTGCCCAGCCCCGCTTCGAAAGCGCGGCACCCACCGCTGGCGGCAAGACGTCGCAGCAGGCCAACCAGACGGCGGACAAGACGGTCTACCAGGCCGTCGACTACTCCAACAAGAACAAGCGCGGCCCCGCACTCGTCGTGATCCCGGGCGAGATCAAGAGCAGCAACGCCACGTTCCTGCAGAAGTTCACCGCCAACAACATCGCGGATTTCGGCGAACTCGAATTGTCGAACGCCAACTTCCAGGTGCTGGAGCGCTCGAATCTCGGGCCGGTGCTGAACGAATTCGCGCTCGCCTACAACCTGGGCGACCCGCAGGCTGCGCGCAAGTACCTCGGCATGGGCAAGCTCAAGACCACCAAGTACGTGGTCAAGTTCGACATCCTGAAGACGGAGCAAGTGGCCTCCGCGCAGGAGAGCTTCGACGGCAAGACGCTTGGCCAGATGGCCGGCCTGATCGGCATCTTCAGCGGCTCGCGCGGAGGTGCGGCGGCAGGCACGGCCGGCGGTGTGGCGCTCGGCTCGGTGCACAGCGGCGAAGCGACCAGTGTGTGGGTGATCGGCATGCGCTACAAGATCATCAACGCCGAGACCACCGAGCAATTGGCCCAAGGCTATACCGAGGAAAAAATGGAGGTGGGTGCCACGTCCAGCGGCGCGCTGGGCGTGAACCAGTCCCAGCAGGGTGGCGCCGGCCTCGATACGATGGTGCAGCGGCTGATCCAGAAGTCCGTCTGGGAAATCGACGCCAAGTACAAGTGACAGCAGGCTTGATGTCGGGTCCGACCTGACCAGCGGCGCCGGCCTTCGCCGGCGGCGGTGTTTTGAACGGCCGCTGCCGGGGCGGATTTTTGCAGGAGTGGTGGCCATGGTGGAATTCACGAAGCTCGGGAAGTACGAGATCCGCAAGGAGCTCGGGCGCGGCGCGATGGGCGTGGTGGTCGAGGGCTACGATCCGCTGATCGAGCGCATCGTCGCGCTGAAGACCATCCGGCCCGACCAGCTCACCGGTGTCAACGCGCACGAATTCCTTGCGCGCTTCCGTCGCGAAGCGCAGGCCGCGGGTCGACTGACGCATCCCAACATCGTCTCGATCTATGAGTTCGGCGAGGACGCGGGCGTCTGGTACATCGCGATGGAACTCGTGAAGGGCCGCGAACTGAAGGAATACTTCGAAGCCAACGAGCGCTTCAGCATGGCCGACATCACGCGGATCCTGTCGCAGATCCTGGCGGCGCTGGGTTACTCGCACAAGATGGGCGTCGTCCACCGCGACATCAAGCCATCCAACATCTTCATCGGTGCCGATGGCACGGCCAAGGTGGCCGATTTCGGCATTGCGCATCTCGAGTCCTCCGAACTGACGCAGGCCGGCACCGTGCTCGGCACGCCCGCGTACATGTCGCCGGAACAGATCCTCGGCCTCCCCGTCGATGGCCGCTCCGACCTCTTCTCCGTCGGTGTCATCCTGTATCAGTTCCTGACCGGCGAGCGTCCGTTCACCGGCAATGGCACGATCACGATGCGCAAGGTGCTCGAGGAAGATCCACTGCCTCCATCGCGCTTCAACACGCAGATCCCGGGCGCGTTGGACGCCGTCGTGCGCCGCGCGCTGGCGAAGAAAGCCGACCAGCGCTATCAGTCGGCGGAAGAATTCATGGCCGCGCTGGAAGCCGCTGCGGGAGCAGAACGCGAACACTCGGGCGAGACCACACTGATGCCACCGCCGGCGGCATCGGCGACGCCACGCGCTGCCACCAGTGCAGGCATGTCGTCGAGCCGGACACCGACGGGCCTGGCATCGACGCCGCCGGCAAGCCCCAAGGCAGCTTCGAACCGATCACGCAACATGGCCGTGGCAGCGGCAGTCGCCGTCATCGCCGTGGCCGGCGCGTGGTTCGCGCTGCAGCAGCGCAGCGGTACGCCTGCGGCGCCGGTAGTTGCTGCGATCACACCGGCGGGCGGTGGTGGAACCACTGCGCCCGCGGCAGCAAGCGGCAGCGCGCCTGGCGCGCCGGCTGCGCCCGCGGCGGCGATCACGCCGCCCGCTGCGCCGGGCACGCTCGTGATCTCGGCCACCGGCCTCGTCGATCCGAGCCAGGCGCGCTACCAAACCGACAACGCCCTGATGCAGGCCGACCTTCGCGCCGACTCCCGCAGCCAGCTGGTCGCGAAGGCCGTGGGCCTGCTCGTTGACCAGGGGTCGGTGGGCAAGAACTACGACCTGCTGCGCGATCGCATCCTCTCGAAGAGCGGCGACTTCGTCACGACGGTGGTGCGCGAAAGCGCGCCGCAGACCGGCAAGGATGGCCTGATGACGCTGACGACCGAGGCCGTCGTCAACCTGAAGGCCGTGCAGAAGTCGTTGAACGAAATGTCGCGCAACGAGCGCATCGATCTCATCCGCGCCAGTGGCGACCCGCGCGTGGCCGTGCGCGTCGCCACGCGCGACGCCGATGTTCCCGATGCGCCGGCGCAGCCCTCCCCTGCCGCGGAGAACATCCTGAAGGAGCGCATCAAGTCCTTCGGCTTCCGCGTGTGGTCGGACGACCCGGCGCGCAGCGGCGACCCGAAGGCCGGGCCGGACTTCGTGATCGACGGCGAAGCGAAGATCAAGCGGCTGTCGATGAAGCTGGCGGCATCGGGCGTCGTCGTCACCAAGTACGCGCTCAACGGCTGGACGATCAAGGTGACGGATCGTTCGACCGGCGAGGAAATCTACTTCAACACCAAGCTTCCGGCCGGTGAAGGCAGCTGGGCCAGCGAGGAGCAGGCGCTTTCCGCGATCGGCACCAAGATCGCCAACGAATTCTCGCGCGACTTCTTCCTGCAGCACGTGCTGGTGTCGGGGCGCAAGATCATCCTGCGCGTCGAAGGGCTGCCGCCTGCCGTCACCGATGCGATGCTGCGCCGCGAGTTCGTGGCCATGCCGTCGGTGCTCAACATTGCCGCGCCCGCGCGCGCCAATGTGTTCGACCTGCAGATGGCCGGCAGCGGCCCCGCGGCAGACCTGCTGGGCACCGGGATCGTGAAGCCGCTCAACGCGAAACTCGGACAGGCTTGCTTCGCCGTCGGCGCGGTCACCGGTGAGGAAGTGGCCGTCACCTTCGACGCGAAATGCAATGACCCGGCGGTGCTGGCGAAGCTCGAGACCAATCCGCTGGCGGCGCTCTACAACGCGCCTGCTGCGCGGCAGAAGGCCGTGGTCAACAATCCCGATACGCTGAAGAAGCTGATGATCTGATGGCGCCGGCAATGCACAGTGCGGTGCGTCGGGCGGCGCCACGATGACGCCGGCCATGCCCACCGCATTCATCGGCCACGGCAGCCCGATGAACGCGCTGGAGCAGAACCGCCACACGTCGGCATGGCGGGACTACGGTCGCGGCTTGCCGAAACCGCGCGCGGTGCTGGCAATTTCCGCGCACTGGTATATCCCGGGCGTGGCGGTCACCGCCATGCCGAAGCCCCGGACGATCCACGACTTCGGCGGCTTTCCTCCGGCGCTGCACGCGTTCGACTATCCGGCACCCGGCGACCCCGCGCTTGCGTCGCGCGTGCAATCGCTGCTGGAACCGCTGCCGGTGCGGCTCGATGAACAGTGGGGCCTCGACCACGGGACATGGTCGGTCATGACACATGTGTTTACCGAGGCCGACGTGCCAGTGGTGCAACTGGCCATCGACCGGACCAAGCCGCCGCAGTTTCACTACGAACTGGGACAGCGTCTCTCGCCGCTGCGCGATGAAGGCGTGCTGATCCTGGGTCTCGGCAACGTCGTACACAACCTCGGGCTGATCCAATGGGGCGGCAAAGGCGCGCCAACGCCATGGG
>JANNNM010000100.1:0-6055 GCA_031398535.1 Betaproteobacteria bacterium
CGAGATATCCAGCAATACCTGTGGCTTCCAGTTGCATTGCTCCGGCTGGTGCGGCTCGAACAGCAACACGGGTGGCGCGCCGAGCACCGCCTCGCCAGGACGATGCCCGTGCGCCTGCGCGATCACGCGCGCTTCCTGCGCGACATTGGCGGCCAGCGGATGGTCGAAGTTGTACGGATCCTCAAGCGAATGCGTCAGCACGAACGATGGCCGGACTTCACGGAAGATGTCCGCGAGCCGCTCGATCACATCCACGCCCACGCGCATTGGATAGTCGCCGCAGTCGAAGAACTCGA
Source organism: Betaproteobacteria bacterium (assembly GCA_031398535.1). Taxonomy (GTDB): domain Bacteria; phylum Pseudomonadota; class Gammaproteobacteria; order Burkholderiales; family Casimicrobiaceae; genus VBCG01. The sequence goes on from JANNNM010000100.1 coordinate 297, forward strand.
TCTCGGCACCCAGCAGCGCCGCCGCCTGGCCGGCTTCCTCGCGACGGTTGGCCTTGACCTGCTCCAGCGTCATGCCGGGGACCTTCCACAGCTTGGCGGATTCGCCGCGCTCGCCGTAGGACAGGCACACGACCTTGACGCGCGCGCCGCGGGACGCATACAACGCGATCGCGCCACCGGCGCGCCAGACGAAGTCGGCCGCGTGCGCGCTGACCACCAGGATGGATTCGGCAGGTTGGGTTGTCATGATTCGATCGTCGACGGATGATGGGTTGATTCGTGCTGCGCCGATGCCGCCGTCGTGGTGGCGCCGGACCAGAGGGCGCCGGGCACGAGCACGTGGCCGCGGAACAGCGCCCGCGCCGTGCGCACCAGCGCGCAATGCCCGATCGCGAGGCCGCGCGGTCCGGCATGGGCCTGCAGCTCGACGGTGAATTCGCCGGTGGGATGCTCGACCGACACGCGCTTGCGGTCACCTTCCGGCAGCGTCGTGCATGCGACGGCCACCGACCCCGGCAGCACGCACGCCGTGGCGACCGACACGGCTCCCAGCACGCCGATGGCCTCATGGCACACGCGCGGGATGAAGGTGCGCGTGCAGATCGCGCCACCGGCGCGGGCCGGTGCCACCAGCGTCATCTTGGGGACCACGCGGTTGGTGACGTCGCCGAGGTTCATCCGCGCGCCGGCGGCGAGCCGGATGACCTCGAGGCGTGCCTTGAGCGCCGCGTTGTCGTTGAGCTCTCCCGGCGTTTCATAGCCCGTACAGCCAAGTTGGGCGGCTTCGATCACGACGACCGGCATGCCGTTGTCGATGCAGGTGACCGGCACGCCGTCGATGATGTCGCGTGCTGCCCCGGTGGGCAGCAGCGCGCCGCAACTCGATCCTTCGATGCCCTCGAACTCCAGCAGGACGGGCGCGGCCGTGCCGGGCACGCCGCTGATGGCGGTATCGCCGGCATACGTCACCACGCCACCCGGCGTCTGCACGGTGGCGCGGCACAGGCTGTCGGTATTGGCCATCCAGATCCGCACCGTGGTCACGCCCGGCACCGGCTTGACGAGCCCCGCCTCGATCGCGAAGGGTCCGACGCCGGCCAGGATGTTGCCGCACGTGGGCGACGTGTCGACACGCGCCTCGTCGACCACCACCTGCGCGAACAGGTAGTCAATGTCGGCGTCCGGCCGTTGCGACTTGCCGATGATCGCGACCTTGCTGGTCAGCGGATGCGCGCCGCCGATGCCGTCGATCTGGCGGTCGTCAGGCGACCCGAAGGCGGCGAGCAGCACCCGGTCGCGCGTCGCGACGTCCTGCGGCAGGTCGGCAGCGAGAAAGTACGCGCCCTTCGACGTGCCGCCGCGCATCATCACGCAGGGGATCGCGGTCTGGGCCGATGCTGCAGGCGCGAACGACTGTACCAACGCAAATCCTCCTGTTGACCCCATCGCGACGAGCGGCCGCAGCAGGGGCGGTCGGCGGTCGACGCGACCTTGCGGCCGGGGCATACTGTACGGGCGAAGCCTGCGCGTTCGCGCTCTAAGCGCGGGATTCTTGTTCGTTGCAGGCGAACGGAAGTGTATGCCTCGGCCCGCCATTCCCCATAATCACAAAATGCGCGCGATTCATACCGCTTTGCATATCCCCTTGCCGCCCGGCTGACGCAGGACCGCATGGCCGATTCCCTGCCCAAGGACTGGTTCCTGCGTTCCCGGCTGAAGATGCGGCACGTGCAGCTGCTGGTCGCGATCGACGATCACCGCAGCATTCACAAGGCCGCAGCGGGGCTCAGCATGACCCAGCCGGCCGCCACCAAGCTGCTGTCCGACCTGGAAGACCTGCTGGAGCTGCATCTCTTCGAGCGGACCACGCGCGGCATCGTGCCCACCCGGCATGGCGAGAGCCTCGTGCGGCATGCGCGCGCCATCCTGGGCACGCTGGACCACGCCCGCGCGGAATTGCATTCGATCACCGATGGCGCATTGGGCAGGATCGCGGTCGGCGTGCTGCTGGTGGTGGCACCCGTGCTGATGCCGCGCGCGTTGCTGCGGTTCAAGGACAAGCACCCGGCCGTCACGGTGATGGTGCAGGAAGGATCGCTCGCCACGCTGCTGCCGTCGTTGCATCGCGGCGACCTCGATCTTGTCGTCGGGCGCCTGACCGCCGATTTCGATGGCCACGGCCTGCACTTCGAGCATTGCTATGATGAGCCGATGACCGTGGTCGTGCGCCCGGGACACCCGCTGGGCGGCCGGCTGCGGCTGCGCCTCGCCGACCTGGCCGGCGAGGCGTGGATCCTGCCCACGCCGGAGGCCGCGTACCGGCGCCGCCTCGATGCCGCGTTTCGCCAGGAAGGCGTTGCGCCGCCGACGCGGCTGATCGAGTCTTTGTCGATCCTCACCAACAAGACATTGCTGCAGGAGTCCGACTACCTCGGCGTGATGCCGGTCAACGTTGCGCGCTACTACGCGGGGCTCGGCGCCGTCGAATTGCTGGACGTGGACCTGCCGATGCCCTCGGGCCCGGTGGGCTTCGTCACGCGCGAGGCCACCGTGCCTTCACCGGTGTTCGACGACCTGCTCGAGGCGCTGCGTACCGTCGGCCGGGCCATTGCCAGCGAGGCGCCGCCCTCGCTTCGGCCGAACGGCGATTCGTGACAAAATATGCGTCGTTTCCATGCAACGACAGGCTGCCGTGATCGCCTTCCAATTTCGACCGTTGCCGCACGTGGTGTTGCTGGCCCTGTGCTGCTCGTTCACCGTACCGGCATTCGCGCAGCCGCAGCCCATCGTCATCCAGGGCCTCGACTGCCGCGGCGAGGAGCCGTTCTGGCGCGTCGATGCCAATCGCGCGTCGGCGCAATACAGTTCGCTCGGGTCCAAGGGCAAGCGCGAGGTGGTCTTCCGCGGCGCCATGCAGACCATGTCATTCCTGACGCCGCCGGTCACTGTGTGGCGTGGTGACTCCACGCATCTGCCGAAAGAAACGCTGGTACTGACGCTGAAGGAGGAAGCGTGCCTGTCGTCGATGAAGGAAGGCCCGGCGCGCACGCACCGCGCCATCCTGTCACTGAAGGCCGGCGAAGCCGCCACCGGCTGCTGCACGATCAAGGCCGGCTACGACGCCAGGCTGGCGCCGGTCGCCAATGCCACGAAAAAAACTGAGGACGACTGGGCGCGCTTCCTGCCCGACATGCTGGCGGGGATGAACTATTGCCTGGCGCGTGACGGCGGCAAGGCCAGGTGGATCTCCAAGGCCTGGCCGATGAACCACGGCATGGGGCTTGTGCGCGTGGTGCAGGTCGACGGCACGTCGGTCGATTGCGTCGCCGACCTGACGGGACGCGGCAAGATCCAGATCGACCCGGTCAATCCCGCCGATCCGTCGCTGCCCAATGTCGGCAACCCCATCTTCTATCCGGCGCGCGATGTGCCGCCGATGGTCGCGTGTGGACGCCTTGAACGCGTGCTCGACCGGAAGGGCGCGCTGGCCGGTTACCTCCACTACGATCCATGCTGATGAAGCCCCACCTGCTGGCAATGGCGTGGCTCGCGCTGGCCTGCGTGCCGGCGGCGGCCCAGGTGCCGCCCACGCCCGGCGAGACGGCGGCCTACACCGGTCTGTTCGCGGCGGCCTCGCGCGGCGATGCCACGCAGGTTGCGCGGTTGGTCGCGCAGGGCAGTGACGTGGATGCCCGCGACAGTCATGGCCGCACGCCGCTGCATGTGGCCGCCTACGCGCGGCGCCACGACGCCATGCGCGCGCTGGTCAAGGCAGGCGCGGACCCCAACGCGCTCGAATCCGACAAGTACGACATCATCACGATCGCGGCGGTGGCGGACGATCCCGCCACGCTGCAGGTCGCGCTGGAACTGGGCGGCAATCCGGGCAACACCACCAGCCGCTACGACGGCACCGCGCTGATCGCCGCCGCCCACCTCGGCCACGACGAAGTGGTGCGCATCCTGATCAAGGCGGGCGCGCCGCTCGATCACGTCAACAACCTGCACTGGACCGCGCTGATCGAATCGATCGTGCTGGGCCAGGGCGGGCCGCGGCATGTCGCGACGCTGAAGGCCCTGGTCGACGCAGGCGCCAGCACCAAGCTCACGGATCGCAATGGCAACACGCCGCTGGCGCTGGCCAAGGGCCGCAACTACATCGAGATGATCGCAATCCTCGAAAAGGCCGGGGCGCGCTGAGGTCCATGCTCGATTCGATCCGCAGCTTCTTCGACCAGCATTTCGCATCGCCGGGCGCCGGCACCGACAAGCACACGATCGAGCTGGCCACGGCCGCACTGTTCCTCGAAGTGTCGCGGGCCGATGGTGCGGTAGCCGATACCGAGCGCGCGGCGGCGTTGCGCGCGCTGCGCGCCAAGTTCCACCTGACGCCCGACGAAGCCACCACGCTGGTGGCGCTGGCAGAGGCGGAGGTCGGCAACGCCAGCGACACCTACCAGTTCACGTCGCTGGTGAACCGGCGCTTCACGCGCGACCAGAAGATCCGCGTCGTGGAGTTGATGTGGGAAGTGGCGTACGCCGACGGCGACCGCGACGTGCACGAGGACCACATGATCCGCAAGCTGGCCGACCTCATCTATGTCGACCACGGTGACTATATTGCCGCCAAGCTGAGAGCACGCGACGCGGCTGGCAGCGGAGCCTGATACCATGAACCCCTCCGAACTCGCGCGTCCGTTGTCCGACGACGACATCGTCACGCTCGACGAGTTGCTCGCCGCGCTTCCCGAGGATCGCGACCCGCTCGACGTGGCGATGCTCGACGGCTTTCTGGTCGGCGTGCTGCTGCAGCCCGATCTCGTCATGCCCTCGGCGTGGCTGCCCTATGTGTTCGATGCCGGCGGCGGCGAGGCCGGGTTCCCCGATGCCACGGCCGCATCTGCCGTGACGGCACTGATCATGCGGCGCTACAACGAGCTGGCGGCGTGCATTGCGGGCCGCGAGGCCATCGACCCCATCGTGTTCGAACTCGAAGACGATGCCGGTGGCCCGGTGACCGGCAAGGCAGGCATCGTGGCGCTGGAGCCTTGGGCGATGGGCTTCACCACCGCGCTTGGCACCTTTCCCTCGCTGCAGGCGGCCTACGACCGGGACGACGAATTGGCCGCCGCACTGGTCGGCATCCTGCGCCATCTGCCGATGTCGCCCGATGCTGACGCTGCCGAGAGCGCGGACTTCGCCGAACGGCGCGCGCAGATGGACCAGGATGCACCGCTGGCGGATCTCGACGATGCCATCGACGAACTGGCTGCATGCGTGCTCGAAGCCGCTGCCATCACGCGCCCCAATCGCCCGGTCACGCGCGAGGCGCCGAAGGTGGGCCGTAACGATCCGTGTTCGTGCGGCAGTGGCCGCAAGTTCAAGGCCTGCCACGGCAAGAACCTGCACTGACCTCGGTCCGCCGGCGCAGGGGCGGTGCCGGGACGCGCCCTCTACATCGATCGCCGGTACTGTCCACCCACCTCGAACAGCGCGTTGGTGATCTGCCCCAGCGAACACACGCGCACGGTGTTCACCAGTTCGGCGAAGACATTGCCGTTCGCGATGACCACCTGCTGCAGCCGCGCCAGCGCTGCCGGCGCTTCGGCCGCATGCCGCGCATGAAAGTCGGCCAATCGTTTGAGCTGTGATTGCTTCTCATCGTCAGAGGAGCGCGCCAGCTCGATCTTCTGCGGGGGCGCCGTATCCGCGTGCGGATTGCGCCAGCCACGAACGAATGGCTAAGCCCCGCCGCAGCG
>JANNNM010000155.1:0-6867 GCA_031398535.1 Betaproteobacteria bacterium
GGTCAGCAGGATGATCGCGGCGGACGTGTACGAGCCCGGTGGCACGACCTTGGCTTCCTTTTTTTCGACAGGGGCCGCGGCGCGTTCGCTGGGCAGCTTCCGCCCATTGTCGCGCGGCCCGAAATTCTTGCCGAACACCACGTTCTCGAGGTTGATGCCTTCGTCGGGAAAGATGGTGGCCAAGGACATGATGATGCCGCTGCCGATGGCGGTGTGCCGCTGCATCTGAAAGCGGTCGATGGCGGCGACCAGCTCTTCGCGGTCCCGCGTGGGCGGCTGCACCAGCAGCGCGGTGCCGGCGAAGGTGACGATGGCCACCTTCACGTCGGCGGGCACCTGCGTCACGAATTCGCGCGCGGCGGCCTGCGCGGCCACCATGCGGCTGGGCTGGATGTCGGTGGCGCGCATCGACAGCGAGACATCGATGGCCAGCACGATGGTGCGCCCGTCGGACGGCAGCGTGACCATCGCGCTGGGCCGCGCGATGGCGATGATGGCGGCGATCAGTGCCAGCAGGAACAACGCGGGCGGGATGTGCCGCCGCAGCGCCTGGCCCGGGCGGATGGCCTGCCGCACGATGCTCAGGTCCGCGAAACGGACGGCAACCTTCTTCCGGCGCAGCAGCGCAACGTAGGCCGCGACCAGGATCGGTGCCAGCAGCAGCAGCCAGAGGTATTGCGGCCAGAGAAAGCTCAAGGGACACCTTCCTGCGGGGGACGGCGTGTAGCCGATTACTGTAGCACCGACGGCGGCTGGTGCGAATGGCACAAAGGCAAATGGGGTGACCGTTAGAATCCGCTTCAGCGCACCGCCCGGTGTCGGGCAGCGCATCTGCCGGGGAGGTTCCATGTCCAACGCGAACACCGTCATTCGCTTGTCCAGCCGTTTCGCCGCCGCGCTGCTGCTTTTCGGTGCGATGGCGTCGCCCTACGCCCAGGAGCGCCCCGACCCCGTCGCGCTGATGAAGGCACAACGCGAGGCGATGGCCACGTTCGCCTTCATGGACGGCATCTGGCGCGGGCCGGCGTCCACGGTGCGGCCCGACGGCAGCCGCCACGACATCACGCAGACCGAGCGCATCGGCCCGTTGCTGGACAGCACGGTCAAGGTGATAGAAGGCCGCGGCTACGAGGCCGACGGCCGCACGTCGTTCAATGCGCTCGGCATCATTTCGTACAACGTGGCCACCAAGGCCTTCTCGATTCGCACCTACGCGATGGGCTTTGGGGGCGACTACGCGATCAAGCGCACCGACGACGGCTTCGCGTGGGAAATCCCCGCCGGCCCGATGACGATCCGCTACAGCGCCATTGTGAAGGATGGCACCTGGACGGAGGTGGGCGACCGCATCGCCCCCGGCCGCGACCCCGTGCGCTTCTTCGAGATGAAGTTGCAGCGGGTGGGTGACAGCGAGTGGCCAGGCGCGGGGGCGGTTCCGTCGCGCTGAGTGGTGATGGCACTCTGGACGGCAGGAGTGCTACGATTGAACGCATGATTGACTGGTCTACCTGCTTGGCTGTCGAGCGCGATCCGGAACGCGTTAGCGGCGCTTGGGTCTTTCGCGGTACGCGAGTTCCCGTAGCTTCGCTGTTCGAGAATCTCGAGGATGGCGTCCAGGTCAACCAATACCTCGTCTGGTTTCCCGGGGTTACCTTGAGCCAGGCCCGGGCGGTCCTGGAACACGCAGCCCGTAGCGCGCTGGCGCCAGTTTGAGTACGCATTCTCTTCGACCAAGGCACGCCGGTGCCGTTGCGCGATGCGCTTCCTGGTCACGAGGTGGGCGTAGCGTTTGAGTTGGGTTGGTCGACATTGAAAAATGGCGACCTGCTTGACGCTGCAGAGCGCGCTCGCTTCGATGTCTTTGTCACTACCGATGCGCGGTTGAAGTACCAACAGAATCTCGCTGGCCGAACGATCGCCATCGTTTGCCTGCAATCGACAAGTTGGCCCCGGATGCAGCGGGTATTGAGTGACATCGTCAGTGCCATTGAATCGTCGACGAACAGCAGCTATATCGAAGTCGCGAAGCCGTAGCCACTGGCATTGATGCCCTTCTTCCGCGATTTTTCCATGTCGGCTGTCGTGGCCGGCTTCGTCACCGTGCTGGTGGGCTTCACCAGCTCGGCCGTGATCGTCTTCGCGGCGGCGCAGGCGCTGCGCGCGACGCCCGCGGAGGTGGCATCGTGGATGTGGGCGCTGGGCCTCGGCATGGGGCTGACCTGCATCGGATTGTCGCTGCGCTACCGGATGCCGGTGGTCACCGCGTGGTCCACGCCCGGTGCGGCGATGCTGATCACGTCCACGGCCGGCATTGCGATGCCGGAAGCCATCGGCGCGTTCCTGGTGTGCGCGGCGCTGATCACGCTGGTGGGGTTCTCCTGCTGGTTCGAGCGCGCGATCGAACGCATCCCGCTGTCGCTGGCCGCGGCCATGCTGGCGGGCGTGTTGCTGCGCTTCGGCCTCGACGTGTTCGTGGCGATGCAGACCCAGTTCGGCATGGTGTTCGCGATGTTCGTGCTGTATCTCGTCGCGCGGCGCTTCCTGCCGCGCTATGCGGTGCTGGCCGCGCTGGCGCTGGGATTGATCATCGCGGGCGCGCTGGGGTTGCTCGACTTCGCGCACGTGCGCCTCGAACTGGCGCGACCCGTGTTCACGATGCCGGCGTTCTCGGTGGCGGCGATGATCGGGGTCGCGCTGCCGCTCTTCGTCGTGACGATGGCGTCGCAGAACGTGCCCGGCGTGGCGGTGATGCGCGCTTCCGGCTATCAGCCGCCGATCTCGCCCATCATCGGCTGGACCGGCGTGACCACGCTGGTATTGGCCCCGTTTGGCGCCTTCGCGCTCAATCTCGCCGCCATCACCGCGGCGATCTGCATGGGGCGCGAGGCGAATGAGGATCCGGCCAGGCGGTACGTTGCAGCCGTCAGCGCCGGTGTGTTCTACCTGCTGATCGGGCTTTTCGGCGCGACAGTGGCCGCGCTCTTCGCCGCGTTCCCGCGCGAGCTGGTGCTGGCGATTGCCGGGCTGGCGTTGCTCGGCACGATCGGCAACGGCCTGGCCAGCGCGCTGGGACAGGACGCCCAGCGCGAACCGGCGCTGATCACCTTTCTGGTGACAGCGTCGGGCGTGAGCTTCTTCGGCGTGGGCTCAGCGTTCTGGGGGCTGGTGGCCGGCGTGCTGGCGCTGGCGGTGCTGCGGGCGGGTACCATAGCCGTTCCGCCATCCTCCCGCTGAAGTGTCCGCCATGCGCATCGAAGATTTCGCCAGGGAGTTCGACAAGCGCGCCCGCGCCCGCGGCAAGGCGCTCGATACGCTGCCCGTGGCCGACGCGCTCGAGCTGATGATGGCGTTCTACCGCGAAGTGGAGGTCACCGGCCTCACGCCGGCACCGGACGATGCGCTCAAGTTCTCGTGGGGCGTGGTCAATCGCGGCGAGGGCGAGCACTTCGAGGTGAACCTGGCGCGCGTGCTGACCACGCGCCGCGAAGGCAAGCCCCCGCTGGTGCGCGAGCTGGAGCTCACCTATCGCTTTGCGCCGACGGCCGAGCTGCGCACGATTCCGCTGCACGCGCTGTGGAGCTACTCGCACGCCGACCTGCCGGTATTTGCGACCCAGGTCCGCGAGTCGGAGGCCTTCGACATCGCGCAACGCGATACGGCACTTTCGGTCAGCCTCATGTTCACCGACGCCTGAAGCCTCGAGTTTCGATCGCGATCGACTTGCGGCCCGTGCGCTGGGGCCAGGAGTACGAATGGCCGAGGTAGTCGAGGATGTCCTGAAGTTGGCGCTGATCGTCGCGGTCTTCTACTTCGCGCTGGCTGCGTATGCCCGGTGGAGGCGTCCGACTTGGGCGGGCGTGGTGCAGAAGCGCCGCTTCCTGGTCGTGCTTCTGCTGGTGCTGGTCGTGGTGGCAATCAAGATTGGCGAAGACGTCGTCAATCGCGAATCGGGCGTATTCGACGAAGTTGTCCTGCGGTTCATTCATGCCTGGGCACCTGCATCCCTCGATGGCCTTTTCAACGCAGTCACGGGGACGGGTTCCGTCAAGGTGATCCTCCCGATGCTCGCCATCGGAGTGACCGCGTTGCTGATGGCGAAGAAGCGCTTCGAGGCCCAGCTGCTGGCGTTTTCGCTCGCCAGTGCGGTAGGCGTGACGTATATCCTGAAGGCAATCATCGGCCGCGCCCGTCCGACCCTCTGGGATACGGACTGGTATTGGGGTTCGAGTTTCCCCAGCGGTCACACGCTGACCACGGCGGCCGTGGCGACGGCGGCGGCCATCTGCGTGGCGCGACTCTGGACAGGGGCGCGCAATCTTGCGATGCTGACGGCGATCGCCTGGATTGCGGCGGTCGGCTTTTCACGGTTGGTTCTAGGCGTCCATTGGCCAACCGATGTGCTGGCGGCGGTGTGCATCGGCGCGTTTCTGCCGCTGGCCATGGTCATGGTGCATGCGTCCCGGCATGCGTCCCCCGGCCCGGCGGTGGAGGGGTCAGCGGGTACGGGTCAACCGGGGCACTTCGAAAGAAAGTCGATGCATCGACGTGCGCTGACGGTCGGGGTGGTTGCGCTGCTGGTCACAGGCGCGGTGATCGGGGCGTTGCATGCGGCGGGCAAGGCCGAGGTGGGTGGGGTCCTGGGCGTCGGCCCGCTGATCGCCGACATCAACCTCGCGTTGGAACTGCTGCTGGTGCTGGGCCTGACGTGGGGGATGGTCCTGGCGCGCTCGGGCAACATCGAGGCGCATCGCGTCAACCAGACGGTGTGGGTGCTGGTCAACGGCGCGCTGGTGCTGTTCATCATGGGTTCCGCGATGCTCAGCTTCAAGATTCCCACGCTGAAGGCGCTGACCAACATCGGCAATGCCATCACGGTGTTGCACGCCATCTTCGGCGTCCTGACGGTCGCTGGCGGCACCTGGCTGGTGCTGCAGATGAATGACGTGTTGCCGGCAAGCTGGCACGTCCGGTGGTGGAAAGGCCTGATGCGGGCCACGCTGGTGGGGTACTGGGCGGTGGCGTTGCTGGGGATCGCAACCTACTACTATTGGTACGCGGCGTAAGGGCGGGCTGGCGCAGGAACGCAAACGCGCTCATCATCGCGATCCTGCATTGCCCTTCCCGGAGCGGTCATCATGGTCATCTGTCCCGTCGCGCTTGCCGTTGGTTGCAAGAAGTGCCCGATCTTCAAGGTGTGCCCGGTGAAGAGCGTGATCGGCGACTACAAGCCGCCGGAGGAAACCTCGGCCGCGCCCAAGCGGGCGGCCGGCAAGGCCAAGGCCAGTCCGGCGAAATCGCGCTCCGCCAAGGCGCGCGGCCGCCGGAAGTAACCGGCTTCCGGCGCGATGCTTGCGCGCGTCCTGGCTGACGCCACCGTCGCGTTTCATTTCGCGTTCATCCTGTTCGTCGTGTTCGGCGGCGCGCTGGTGTGGCGCCGCACGGCATGGGCGTGGCTGCACGTGCCGGCGGTGGTCTGGGTGGCGTGGCTTGAGTTCACGCATGCCACTTGTCCGCTCACTCCACTGGAGAACGCGCTGCGCGTCCGTGCCGGCGATGCGGGCTATGCGGGCGGCTTCATCCAGCACTACCTCGAACCCGTGATCTATCCGGGCGGACTGACGCCGGGCATTCAGGTGGTGCTGGGCGCGCTGGTGGTGGCGATCAATGTCGTCGTGTACGCGCTGGTGTGGCGGCGCGCGGCGGCCGGAGGACGTACGCGTGCGGTGTGATCAGCGGTTGTGTTTGAAGGTTGCGCCATGACGGCGGCCGCCACCATCATCGGCCACGCACCTGATGGCAGCGCGGTGGGCTCGGTCGTGCTGGAGAATCGCCATGGCATGCGCGTCACGCTGCTGTCGTGGGGCGCGCTGATTCAGAAGCTCGAGGTGCCTGATCGCGGTGGCCACATTGAGGACGTGGTGCTGGGCTTCGATGCGCTGGCGCCCTATCTTGTGCGCCATCCCAACTTCGGCGTCGTCGTGGGGCGCTATGGCAACCGGATCGCGCATGCGCGCTTCGTGCTTGATGGCGTGGCCTATAGTCTGGCCGCCAACCAGGGCCCCAATTCGCTGCATGGCGGCGAGGTGGGCTTCGCGAAGCGCAACTGGTCGTGGCGCCTCGATGGCCAGAGTTCGGTGTGCTTCGAGTATGTGAGCGTGGATGGCGAGGAAGGCTACCCCGGCACGTTGCGCGCAGCGGTTACGTACACGCTCGACGACGACAATGGCCTCGTCCTCGACTTTGCCGCGACGACGGACCGCGCAACGGTGGTCAATCTCACCAATCACAGTTACTTCAACCTGGCGGGTCGCGGCGATGTGCGCGATCACGTCGTCACGCTGCATGCGGACGCGTTCCTGCCGGTGGATGCGGTGTCGATTCCGTTGGGGGAAGTGCGAGCGGTGGCCGGCACGCCGATGGACCTGCGTTCCCCGACGCGCGTGGGGCGATCGGCTGGATTACCCGGACGAGCAGATGCGTGTGGTGGGCGGCGGCTTCGATCACACGTTCGTGCTGGCGGCGGGCGACGGCTTGAAACGTGCGGCCCATGTGGCGGACCCCGCCAGTGGCCGCGTGATGGAAGTGTTCGCCACGCAGCCCGGCGTGCAGTTCTACACCGCCAACAAGCTGGACGGCACATTCGTCGGCAAGGACGGCACGCCGTGCGGCAAGTACGCGGCCTTATGCCTCGAGACGCAGCACTTCCCGGATTCGCCCAACCAGCCCGCGTTTCCGTCAACGGTGCTGCGGCCCGGCGAGTTGTATCGCCATCGCGCCGTGTACCGCTTCTCAACAAAGGGGCCGGGCTAAACAAAGGGGCCAGGCTCGGATTAAAAAAGGGGCCAGGCTCGGTTTAAACAAAGGGGC
>JANNNM010000171.1:0-1052 GCA_031398535.1 Betaproteobacteria bacterium
GCGCGGCTCCAGCACCGCCAGCACACGGCCGCCGCCCACCTTGCGGCGCAGGCCGTCCAGCGTCACGGCAATCGCGGTCGGGTGATGCGCGAAGTCGTCATACACGGTGACGCCGCGTGCCGTCCCCACCACTTCGAGGCGGCGCTTCACGCCCTGGAAGCGGCGCAGTGCGTCGAGCCCGTGCGCCACCGGCACGCCCACGTGGCGCGCGGCCGCAAGCGCCGCCAACGCATTCAACTGATTGTGGCGCCCGGCCTGCCCGAACTGCAACGTGCCCTGCGGCGCGCCACCGAGCAGGATCGCGCCGTCGCCGGCGATCGTCCAGTCGGGTCCGGTGCCCGGCACCTCGGCGAAACCGAAGCGCTCCACTTCGCTCCAGCAGCCGCGCGCCAGCACGCGGGCGAGATTGGCGTCACCACCGTTGACGATCAGGCGCCCCAGCCCCGGCACCATCCGCACCAGGTGGTGGAACTGCGTCTCGATGGCCGCGAGGTCCGGGAAGATGTCGGCGTGATCGTATTCGAGGTTGTTGAGGATCGCGGTGCGCGGGCGGTAGTGCACGAACTTCGAGCGCTTGTCGAAGAACGCGGTGTCGTATTCATCCGCCTCGATCACGAAGAATGCGCTGTCGGTCAGCCGCGCCGAGACCGGAAAATCGAGCGGCACGCCGCCGATCAGGAACCCGGGATCGAGGCCGGCGTGGTCGAGGATGGCGGCCAGCATTGCCGACGTCGACGTCTTGCCGTGCGTCCCGGCCACCGCCAGCACCCAGCGATCGGCCAGCACATTCTCGTAAAGCCACTGTGGCCCCGAGATGTAGGGCCGCCCGGTATCGAGGATGGCTTCCATCAGCGGATTGCCGCGCGACACGACGTTGCCGATGACAAAGACATCGGCGTCGCGCGCCACGCCACGCAACTGCGAGGGATCGAAGCCCTCGGTCAGCGCGATCCCCTGCGCCTCGAGCTGCGTGGACATCGGCGGATACACGTTGGCATCGCAACCGGTGACGGTATGTCCCGCCGTGCGGGCAATGGCGGCCACGCCGCCCA
>JANNNM010000182.1:0-1253 GCA_031398535.1 Betaproteobacteria bacterium
TCATCGGACCTTCAGAAACCAGACACCTAAGGTTTTATGAGGTAGAGAAGGGGTAGTGCGGACGATTCTGGACTTCTTTGGACGTCGATCTGGCGGAGAGGGCGGGATTCGAACCCGCGGAGGGCTATTAACCCTCGCACGCTTTCCAGGCGTGTGACTTAAACCGCTCATCCACCTCTCCGGTGGGCGCCATTTTACCCGAAGCCGCCCCTCCCCCCGCGGCCTCCCGCCATCAGGGCACATTCCCCGGCGACACCACCTTGGTCAGCGCCTTGAATACGATCGGCATCGGATTGGACTTGCCGGCGGGGATGTCGGAATTGACCATCACCACGATCACGGCCTTGGTGGCGGGCAGGTAGTACGCGCCTGTGTTGTAGCCGGGCAACTCGCCGCTGTGGCCCAGCCAGCCGATGTCCTCGCCGATGCCCAGCCCATAGTGCCGCACCGGCGTGTTGGGCGGGAAGGTGACCCAGGTCAGGCGCTCGCGCTGCATCGCGGGCGAGACCAGGCTGCCGGTGGCGTACGACTGGATCCAGGTCCGCAGGTCGGCCAGGTTGGAGATCAGCGCGCCAGCGGTGAAGGCCCAGCTCGGGTCGCGGTAGGTGGCGTCGGCGCGCTTGCCGTCGAGCGTCTGCAGCGTGAAGCCATGCGCATACGGGGTGGGCATCGCACTGCTGGTGGGCCACGACGTCTGCGTCAATCCCAGCGGCTTGAAGATGCGTTCGGCCAGCACGGTGGCGATGGGTTTGCCGGTGACCTGTTCGATCAGCATGCCTAGTAGCACGTAGTTGGTGTTGCTGTAGTGGAAGCCGGTGCCGGGCGGGAAATCGGGCGGATGCCTGAACGACACGTCCACCAGTTCGCGCGGCGTCCACAGGCGCTTCAAGTTGCCGAACATGGCGTTCTGCCAGGCATCGTCCTCGGTGTAGTTGTAGAGGCCGCTGGTCATGTTGGCCAGCATGCGCAGCGTGATGGCCTGGCCGTTGGGCACGAAGGGAAGGTACTTGCCGATGGGGTCGTCCAGTGCCACTTTCTTGTCGTCGGCCAGTTGCAGCAGCAACGTGGCGGTGAAGGTCTTGGTGATGCTGCCGATGCGCGTGTGATCGTTGACGCGCATCGGGCGCTTGGTGGCGGGGTCGGCGAAGCCGCGCGTGGTCACGTACGCGCCCTCGCCCGGGATCCAGATGCCGACGATGACGCCGGGCGCCTTGGTCTCGGCAAAGGATTGGTCCACCGCGCGTTCGATGGCG
>JANNNM010000185.1:0-2634 GCA_031398535.1 Betaproteobacteria bacterium
GAACTCCACCGTGGGCCTGCGCAAGGGCGACTACGACCTCTACGGCTCGTCGCTGACGTACACGACGCCGCGCGCACTGGTGGTGGACTACGTGGGACCGCTGTGGGCCAAGGGCAGCCTGCTGATGGTGCACAAGGACAATGCTGCGAAGTTCAAGAAGCTCTCCGACTTCGACGACCCGAAGGTCACGTTCTCCGTCGTGGCTGGGGGCAGCGAGGAGCCGCGCATCCCCATCCTGTTCCCGAAGGCCAAGCTCATCACGACGGCGGGCCAGGTGGTGCTGGCCGCCGAACCCATCCGCGCCAAGAAGGCCGAGGTCTGGATGAGCGGCGACAGCGACGTGCTGCTCTTCGCCAAGCGCAACAGCTGGGCGCATGTCTTCGATCCCGCCAACCCGATCGACAAGCGCCCCAACACGTGGGCCGTGCGCTACGGCGATGTCGAGTGGAAGCACTTCCTCGACATGTGGGGCGAGTTCATGGTGATCAACGGCGAGATGGATCGCCTGTTCAAGCTGCACATGGAAAAGCTGGGCGCCGCCTGACACCTTTGCTGCTGCCGTAACCGCGGGCCGGCCCGATGTTGGACCTTGGCCGGCCCCGTTCCCTTCGTCCCTCGAGTCGCCCCTGATGATCGTCGATTGCCACGCCCACGTCTTCCAGCATTGGTCGGGCGCGTGCGGCCACCCATCCGCCGCCGTGCATCTCAAGTACCTGCAGAAAGTCGTGACGCGCCCTGCGGCGCGCACGTTCCGCGTCCGCGACGGCGCCGAAGTGAAGCCGTCGATGCTCTTTCGCGCCGGCGACAACACGTGGGCGGGGCTGACCGATGTGAACTTCCGCGTTGGCCGCTTCGGCCAGCTGCTGTTCACGCATGAAGGCGAGGACTACGCGTCCCAGTACCTGCCGGTGGGCATGCAGGAACTGGCGTGCCCGCCCGAGCTGATGCTGGCGCAGATGATGGTCGCGGGCGTGGACCACTGCATCCTGCAGGCCGGCGGCGGCTATGGTTCGATGAACGACTTCAACGCGTTCACGCAACTGCAATACCCCCAGAAGTTCATCGGCCTGCTGCATGTGGATGAAGCCACGGCCGACCAGCCCGCAACACTCGCGGAACTCGACCGCGCCGCCAATGTATTGGGCCTGCGCGGGCTCTACTACGCACAGGACTTCTCGCGCCACGGTTACGCGCGCAATGTCGACCACGACGACTACCGCCCGTTCTGGGAGAAGGTCGTAGCCTACGGATTGCCCGTGTTCATGGAGCTGTCCTCCACCCCGACCTACGACCGCGCCGGCTATCTGCACAACCTGGCCGCGCTCGATGCGCTGCTGGCCCGCTATCCCGCGCACCGCTTCCTGCTGGTGATGGGCCCACCGGTGGCGCATTTCGGCAGTACCGGCGCCTGGCAGTTTCCCGACGAGGTGCTCGCCACCTACAAGCGCGACAACCTGCAGCTCGAGGTCATGTTCCCCATCACCTGGGGCGGCGTGTGGGACTACCCGTATCCCGAGGCGCAGGCGTTCATCCGTGGCATGCGCGACACCTTCGGCGCGTCGAAGCTCATCTGGGGCTCGGACATGCCCAACGTCGAACGCTTCTGCACCTACAGGCAATCCCTCGACTACGTGCGCAAGCATTGCGCATTCCTCACCGCAGGCGAGAAGGATCGCATCCTCGGCGCGAATGCCGCGGAGCTCCTTCACCTGCGCTGAACGCGCGCCAACCTCTTCACGAACCGCGAACGGACCATGGGACAACGAATCGGCATCGACATCGGCGGCACCTTCACGGACCTCGTGTTCATGAGCCCGGAGGGACGCATCCTGCGCGCCAAGGTGCTGTCCACGCCGGACGACTACAGCCAGGGCATCGCCAACGGACTCGAGGACGCCACGACACGCAACGGCCTCGATCTCGCCGACATCACGCAGATCATGCATGGCACCACCGTGGCCACCAATGCGCTGCTCGAGGGCAAGGGTGCGAAGGTGGCGCTGATCACCACCGACGGCTTCCGCGACGTGCTGGAGATCCGCCGCTTGCGCATGCCGGTGCTCTACGACATCCGCTGGCGCAAGCCGGAGGCGCTGGTCCCGCGGCAGCGCCGCTTCGAAGTGGCTGAGCGCGTCGACCATCGCGGCGCGATCGAGCGGCCGCTCGATGACGCCGCCGCGCGCGCCGTCGTCGACCAGGTGCTGGCCAGCAACGTCGAGGCCATTGCGATCTGCCTCATCAACGCCTACGCCAATGGGGTGCACGAGTTACGGCTGCGCGAACTGATACGCGAGCGCAACCCGGACATCCCCGTCACACTTTCGTCCGAACTGCTGCCCGAGATCCGCGAGTACGAGCGCACCAGCACCACGGTGGTGAACGCGTCCGTGTTGCCGCTGGTGCGGCACTCCCTTGCGGGCCTGGAGGAGAAGCTGCGCGTGCGCGCCATCGACAAGCCGCTGACGATCATGCAATCGAGCGGCGGCGCGATGAGCGCGGCCGCGGCCGCGGAACGCCCCATCCACATCATCGAATCCGGTCCGGCCGCCGGTGTCGTCGGTGCGGCCGAACTCGCGCGGCGGCTGGGCAACCTGAGTCTGCTGAGCTTCGACATGGGCGGCACCACCGCCAAGG
>JANNNM010000209.1:0-4593 GCA_031398535.1 Betaproteobacteria bacterium
ATCGCGCTGCGCAATGCCATCGACGACCCGCGCCGCGCCGATCGTGCCTGCGCGCTGTTGACGATCGTCGGCGCCGTCAACATCCCGATCATCTATTTCTCGGTCAAGTGGTGGAACACACTGCATCAGGGTGCCTCGGTCAGCCTGACCAGCGCGCCGAAGATGGCGGCGATCATGCTGACCGGCATGCTGGTGATGGCACTGGCCGCGTGGTTCTACACGATCGCCGTGGCGCTGTGGCGCGTGCAGGCGATCATCCTCGAACGCGAACGCGGTGCGGCGTGGATTGCCGCATTGCCACGCGGTGGCTCGCCGATGGTGGCCGCATGATGGAATTCCTGTCGATGGGCGGGCATGCCCCCTTCGTGTGGGGGTCGTTTGCCGTCACGGCCGTGGTGCTGGTGATCGAGGTGATCATGGTGCGAGCGCGGCGCCGTGTGGCGATCGCGATGGCATCCGAAGGTGATCGCCCATGAAGGCCCGCCACCGCCGCTTTGCGTGGATCGGTGCGGGCATCGCCGTGCTGGGCGTTGCCGTCGCGCTGGTGCTCAACGCGTTCCAGTCGAACCTCGTATTCTTCTTCACGCCCACGCAGATCGCCGCGAACGAAGCGCCGAAGGGCCGGCCGTTCCGCGTCGGCGGCCTGGTCGAGGTTGGCAGCATCCAGCGCCGCGCCAATACGCTCGACGTCAGTTTCATGGTGACGGACATGGTGAAGTGCGTGCCCGTCGTGTACACCGGCCTGCTGCCCGACCTCTTCAAGGAGGGCAAGGGCGTGGTGGCGCAGGGCTCGCTCGGCCCCGACGGCAAGTTCCGCGCGACGGAAGTGCTGGCCAAGCACGACGAAAACTACATGCCACCCGAAGCCGCGGCTGCGCTGGCAAGCGCAGGCAAGGACAAGGGCGGCGCCATGACGATGAAAGGTTGCGCATGATCCCGGAACTCGGCCACTTTGCGTTGATCCTCGCGCTGCTGGTGACCATCGCGCAGGGCGTGCTGCCGCAGGAGGGCGCGCACCGACGCGACGCCGCGATGATGGCGATCGCGCGTCCGGCCACGCTGACCCAGTTCGCGCTGGTCGCGCTGGCCTTCGCGTGCCTGGCTTACAGCTTTGCCACCAGTGATTTTTCGGTCGAGAACGTGGCGCAGAACTCCAACACGTCGTTGCCCCTGCAGTACCGGATTGCGGCATCGTGGGGTTCGCACGAGGGCTCGCTGCTGCTGTGGCTGCTGATGCTGAATGGCTGGGCGGCGGCCGTCGCGCTGCGCTCGCGCAACCTGCCCGCTGTGATGCTGGCGCGCGTGCTGGCGGTCATGGGACTCGTGTCGCTCGGCTTCCTGCTGTTCCTGCTGTTCACGTCGAACCCGTTCCTGCGGCTCGTCCCCGCAGCGCCCGAGGGCCGCGACCTGAATCCGCTGCTGCAGGACCCGGGCATGGTCATCCATCCGCCGATGCTCTACATGGGCTACGTCGGGTTCTCGGTGGCGTTTGCCTTCGCGATCGCCGCGCTGATCGGCGGCAAGCTCGACGCCACGTGGGCGCGCTGGTCGCGGCCCTGGACCATCGCCGCATGGTCGTTCCTCACGATCGGCATCGCGCTCGGCAGCTGGTGGGCGTACTACGAACTGGGCTGGGGCGGCTGGTGGTTCTGGGACCCGGTGGAAAATGCGTCGTTCATGCCGTGGCTCGTCGGCACCGCGTTGCTGCATTCGCTCGCGGTGACGGAAAAGCGCGGCACGTTCAAGAGCTGGACGGTGCTGCTCGCGATCATCGCGTTCTCGCTGTCGCTGATGGGGACGTTCCTCGTGCGCTCCGGCGTGCTCACGTCCGTGCATGCGTTTGCGACGGATCCGACGCGCGGCGTGTTCATCCTGGCGTTCCTGATCATCGTGATCGGCGGCTCGCTCACGCTCTATGCGTTCCGCGCGGGCGCGGTGGGCGGCGGTGCTGCGTTCGCGCCGGTGTCGCGCGAGTCGTTCCTGCTCGCCAACAACGTGATCCTGGTCGTGGCCACGGCCAGCGTGTTGCTCGGCACGCTGTATCCGCTGTTCCTCGACGCGCTCAACATGGGCAAGATCTCCGTCGGCCCACCCTACTTCGATGCGGTGTTCTTTCCGCTGATGGCGCCGCTCGCGTTCCTGATGGGCGTCGGCCCCATCGTCAACTGGCGCGAAGCCTCGCTGCCCGACCTGTGGACACGGTTGCGCTGGGCACTGGCGGTGGCGGTCGTCACGGCGCTGCTGTTGCCGCTGGTGATGGGCGGCTTCTCGCCGCTGGTGTCGGTGGGTCTCTTCCTGGCGTTGTGGATCGTGCTGACCACGGTGCAGATGGTTGTGCGGCGGCTGGCGCAGGCCCCGCAGACGGGCCTGGTCGCCAAGCTGCGCGCCAATTCCGCGTCGTGGTACGGCATGCTGGTCGCGCACCTCGGCATTGCCGTGTTCATCGTCGGCGTCACGCTGGTCAAGGGCTACAGCATCGAGGAAAACATCACGATGGACCACGGCCAGCAGGTCAGCGTGGGCGGTTACGACTTCACGTTCCGCGGCGTCACGCCGGTCACCGGCCCCAACTACGAAGGCCTGGCCGGTGTCGTCGAGATGCGCCGCAACGGCGTGCTGATCGAGACGTTGCGGCCGGAAAAGCGCATCTACAACGCCAGCGGCAGCACGATGACGGAAGCCGCCATCGACGCCTGCATCTTCGGCGACCGCTACGTGTCGCTGGGCGAACCGGTCACCGACAAGGGCGTCTCGGGCGCGTGGGGCGTGCGCATCTACGTGAAGCCCTTCGTCGACTGGATCTGGGGCGGCTGCTTCCTGATGGCGCTGGGCGGCTTCCTTGCGATGTCCGATCGCCGCTATCGGCTGGCCGTGCAGCGCAAGTGGTCGGGTGCGGCTGCGGGCGCGCCGGCAGCATGAACACGATGCAAATTTCGACGACGCCGCAGGGCTGCCGATGAAATCGCTGCGCCTGCTCGTCCCGCTGATCCTCTTCGTCGTCATCGCGGTGTTCCTGTACCTGGGGCTCTCGCGTGACCCGCGCGAAATTCCATCGCCGCTGGTGGGCAAGCCCGCGCCGGCGTTCACGCTGTCGCAACTGAAGGCGCCGGACCAGAAGCTCAGCACGTCGGACATGAAGGGCCAGGTGTGGCTGCTGAATGTCTGGGCGTCGTGGTGCGTATCGTGCCGCGTCGAGCATCCGCTGCTGGTGCAGCTGGCGCAGGCCAACGTGGTGCCGGTGATCGGCCTCAACTACAAGGACAAGGTGCCGGAAGGCATCGCGTGGCTGGCGCAGCACGGCGACCCGTACCAGCTGTCGGTGGTCGATGCCGACGGCCGCGTGGGCATCGACTGGGGCGTCTATGGCGTGCCCGAGACCTTCGTCGTCGACAAGGCCGGCATCATCCGCTTGAAGCACATCGGGCCGGTCACGCCGGAAGCCCTGCAGAAGACCATCCTGCCGCTGGTGCGCGAGTTGCAGAAGGCATGATGCGCGCGGCGGCCTTGTTGCTGGTATCGATGTTCAGCGTTGGCGCCGTCGCCGCCACATCCGACGCCGTGCTCGACGCGCGGTTGAAGAAACTGGACGAGGAACTGCGCTGTCTCGTCTGCCAGAACCAGTCGCTGGCCGACTCCAATGCGCCGCTGGCGCAGGACCTGCGCCGTGAAGTACGCAGCCTGGCCGACGCCGGCAAGAGCGACGCGCAGATCAAGGAATTCCTGGTCGCGCGCTACGGCGACTTCGTGCTGTACAAGCCGCCGGTCAAGGCCACCACGTGGCTGCTGTGGTTCGGCCCCTTCCTGCTGCTGGCGGGTGGCGCGGTCGTCTGGTGGTCGGTATCGCGGCGGCGCGGTCGGCCGGTGCGCGAGACAGCCGGTGCGGTCGACGGCGCGGCCGTCAATGCGGGTGTGGAACGCGCGCGCGAACTGCTGAACGATCCGCGCGAGTAGCGCGTTGGGGCACGCCTACAGCGTGCCGCCGCAGTTCCAGCACAGGTCGAAGTTGACGGGCGATTCTTCGTTGCAGGTTCCGCACCACCGGCTGCCCTGGCGTTCCCCTGCCATCTCGATGTCCTTCAGCACGATGGCCGCGCGCTCGCGGTCGCATTCGCGCTCGATCCACACCTGCGGCTGCGCGACGTCGGCAGGCACATCGCCGACGATGCTGGCCGCATGCTGGTTGAAGACATGCGCGCGGATGCCGGCCTGGTTGAGCCGATCGGCAACCAGCCATGCGTCGAAGCGCTGGTGCGCGACGTAGATGCGGATCATGGCGCCGGCCGCCATGACTGCAAGGGCTGCACCAGTTGCTTCAGTACGTCGATCAGCGGCTGCGCGCGCGAGGCGTCATAGCGATACGGCGGCGCCTCGTCCATGTAGCAATCCTCCGCCATTTCGAGCTGCAGCAGGTGCACGCCCTGCGCGGGCCGGCCGTACTGCCGCGTGATGTAGCCGCCTTTGAAGCGACCGTTCACGACATGGCTGAACCGGGTCGCCGCGGCGAGAACCTCCGCCGCATCTGCCTGCAGGTCCATCGCGCAGCTGGTTCCGTCGGCGGTGCCGAGGTTGAGATCGGGCAGGCGTCCTGGGAAG
>JANNNM010000223.1:0-9336 GCA_031398535.1 Betaproteobacteria bacterium
CGGAACAGCGCGCGGCGTAGCGCGACGACCGCGCCGTAGATGAGCGAGAGGGGCCACAACAATGCCGCAAGCCACGTCACCCGCGGGGCATACCAGGCCTCCACCAGGTACCGGTCGAAACTCAAGCGGGGTGCCATCCCCGGGCGCGCCACGAGGGCAGCGCGCCGGGCCCGGGATGGTTCAATCGCGCTGGCACGATCCGCCGCGCACGTCGCGCGAGGATCGCCGGGTCACTTGGCGTGAGCCTGCGTCGCGAAGGTGATGTGGACGAGGCCGGCCTGCCGCGCCGCCTCCATCACGTGGATCACCGACTGGTGCGTGGCGTTCGCGTCGGCGTTGATGATGATGACCGGATCCTTCACGTCGGTGGCCGCGCGGCGCAGCATGTCGGCCAGCGCGCCTACGTTCGAGAACGTGAACACGTTCTTGTCGATCACGTAGCGCCCCTGCGCGTCGATGCCAACGTTGATTTCTTTCGGACGCTGCTTGGCGGCATCGGCATCGGCCTCGGGCAGCGTGATCTGCAGCTCGGCCACCCGCTGGTACGTGGTGGTGACCATCAGGAAGATCAGTACCACCAGCAGCACGTCGATCAACGGAATGAAGTTGATCTCCGGCTCGTCGCGGGTGCGCGGGCCGCGAAGGTTCATTTGCGCTCGCCGTGTGCGTAGTCGACGAGCTTGATCGCCTGCTGCTGCATCTCGACGACCAGGCCGTCCACCTTGGCCCGGAAATGGCGGTAGAAGATGAGCGCGGGGACCGCCACGATGATGCCCATCGCCGTGTTGTACAGCGCGATGGAAATGCCGTTGGCGAGCTGGATCGGGTTGGAGCCGCCTGCCGTCTGCGAACCGAAGATCTCGATCATGCCGATGACGGTGCCCAGCAGTCCGAGCAGGGGCGCCATCGCGGCGATGGTGCCAAGCGTGGTCAGGAAGCGGTCGAGGTCATGCGTGACCACCTGGCCCACTTCCTCGATGGCCTCCTTCATCACCGGCCGCGGCGCCTTCACGTTGACGAGCCCCGCCGCAAGAACGCGGCCCAGCGGCCCTGCAGCCGCGGTCTTCGCGATCAGTTCCGGCGTGGCCCCTTGCTGGCGGTACTCGCCCAATACGCGGTCGACGAGCCCAGGTGGCGCCACCACCGAGGTGCGCAGCGACCACAGGCGTTCGAAAATCAGCGCCAGTGCAATCACCGACGTTAGGATCAGCGGCCAGATCGGCCAGCCGGCTGCCTGAATGATGGACCACACGTGGACAAACTCCTCAGCGAATAATCGATGCCATTGTAAACCGGTAACGCCCAACCCCGCCCGCGGGCCCTGCGCTACCCGCGCCGGCCCGTTCCGGGCTCCGTCAATGCCGCAGTGATGGCCGCCCCCGCCAGCACGATCATCCAGAACAGGAAGATCCACAGCAGGAACACCGGAAATGCCGACAGCGCTCCGTACATCACCTCGTAGTCGGCCACGTTGTCGACGTACCAGCCGAAAGCCTCCTTGGCCACCTCGAGCGCGGCCGCAGCGAGGATGCCGCTGACGAGTGCCCAGCGCAACGGCACCTTGCGTGCCGGCGCCAGCGCGTAGAGCGCCGTGAAACCGGCCACGGTCAGCAGGAACGGCACGGGCTCCAGGATCGCGTTGATCGTCTTGTCCTTGAGCGGCGCCGCGACGACCGTGTGCTGCAGGCCCCACATGATGAAGGTGATCGCGGCCCCGACGAGCGCGGGACCGGCCGTCATGCCGACCACGTAGACCAGCACCCGCCGGAGTACCGGGCGCTTCTGCCGGATGCCCCAGATCACGTTGATCTCGTCCTCGACGGTTGCCACCAGCAGCGTGGTGGTGATGACGACGAACACGATCCACAGGCCCTTGACCGAAGCCGCTTCCGCCGCGAGGCCCAGCACGTAGCGGTGCACCACCGCCGATGCGCTTTCCGGCAGCATGTAGCGCAGCAGGAACGATTCCAGCACGCGCAGGAAATCCTGGAACACCGGAAACTGCGCGACGAACGCAAAAGCCACGGTGGCGAGCGGTACGAGGCCCAGCAGCGTGGTGAACGACAGGCTGCCGGCCGCGCGCGCCCAACCGACGTTGTGCAGGCACCCCCGGACATTGCGGATGAAGGTGATGGGGCCGGTCAAGGTTGCCTAAAGGGTGGTGACAGGGCGCGCGATTATCGCAGACCGCCCGGTTCCGGCGCGTCCGGGCGCGCGGGCGTTCAGCGGCTGCGCTTCGTCAGCCAGCCGCCGGTCGCGAGGCACAGGCCCACTGACCAGAACACCGGCGTGAGCCCCACCGTGGCGCCCAGCGCGCCGAAGGTCAGCGGCACCGCCACCGCCATCGACTGCACCAGCGACATTCGCACGCCGGCCGCCTCGCCCATGCGCCCGGGTGGTGCATGGCTGTGCAAAAGCGACATCACCATCGGCTGGCTCATCCCGAGCGCCAGGCCGAGCGCGAACGACAGCGCGGTCAGCGTCACGGTGGTGGTCGAGAACGGAAACACGAGGTAGACCACGCCTGCCATCATCAGCGCGATGGTCAGCACCTGGTGCTCGGTGAAGCGGCGCACGATCCAGCGCATCGAGAAGCGGACGACGAAGGTCGCCGCCGCGAATGCGGCCAGGATCATCCCGATCTGCGAGGCCGAGAGACCGAGGCTGGCGCCGTAGATCGGGATCACGATCGTGTGCAGGTCCCAGCCCATGGCCATCAGCACGTTGACGAAGAACACGCGCCGCAGCTTGCGGTGCATCAGCAGATCCAGCGCGCCGCCCACCGGCATGTTGACCCGCGCCGCGTGCGGGCCGGGCAGCGCAAGCCGGCCGGTGCCGAGGACGGCGGCCGGCCCCAGCGGGATCAGCGCCAGCACCGCAAAGGCCAGCGCGTAGCTGCCGTGGTCGATCGTGAACCCGGCGATGAGCGGCCCCAGGAATCCGGACACCGAATAGCCCAGCGCCAGCAGGCTGAAGTTGTGTGCGCGCTCCGTCGGGCCGCCCAGTTCGCCGGTGGCGTTCTGGGTCGCCACCTGGAACAGCATGAACGAGACCCCGACGATCGTGGCGCTGGCAACGAGCGCCGCCAAGCCCGGCATCAGCGCCGGTAGCAACGCGCCGACGGCCAGCGACAACGAACCGACGACCATCGGCCGGCGCACGCCGATGCGATCGGAAAACCGTCCAGCGGCAACGGCGCACAGCATTGGCAGGAACGCATACAGCGCCAACAGCACGCCGACGACGGCCGTGGAGGCGCCAAGATGCAAAGCATACAGCGACACCGCGACGCGGTTGCCGGCCATGACGACATGATTGGCGATCGCCAGCGCGATCAGCGCAATCAGCGTCGGGTTGGCACCGCGCAACAGCTTGTTCACGTCGGGCCCTGGCGTTGGCGAGCCCTCATGGAGCCAGGCGCCCGATGCGCCAGCCCGCGCCATCGCGCGTGAACACGATGCGGTCATGCAAGCGCGACCGCCGGCCCTGCCAGAACTCGAACATGTCCGGCGTCAGCCGGTAGCCGCCCCAATGCGGCGGCCGCGCGACCATGTCGCCGGGAAACCGCTGCTCCGCGTCCGCGAAGCGGGCTTCCAGCGCCGCGCGATCGGGCAACGTTTCGCTCTGTGGCGAGGCCCATGCGCCGACGCGCGACAGCCGCGGGCGCTTGGCGAAATAGTCGTCGGCGATCGCGGGGTCGACCTTGGTGATGGCGCCCTCGATGCGGACCTGCCGCTCGAGCTCGGGCCAGAAGAAGAGCAGCGCCGCCGCCGGGCGCGCCGCCAGTTCGCGGCCCTTGCGGCTCTGGTAGTTGGTGAAGAACGTGAAGCCCGCCGCGTCGGCGTCCTTCAGCAGCACGATGCGCGCGGCGGGCTTGCCGTCGGCATCGACGGTGGCCAGCGTCATCGCATTGGGTTCGGGCACCTTCGCCGCCACTGCGGCGTCGAACCAGTGCCGGAACTGCACGAAGGGGTCGCGGTCGACGTCGCGCTCGTCGAGCGCGGCACGCTTATAGTCGGTGCGAAGGTCGGCTAAGGAAACGTTGGTGTCGTTCATTCGGAATGCGACGTGCCGACCGGCATGCTCCGGTCAGCTTCGCAGTCCCGATTCTACTCCTTCAACCGGTACCTCGATCATGGGGGTCACTGGAACAGGTAGTGTCGACCGCCCTTACAATCGCCCCGCCCACCACCGCAGCGGCAGGCGTAACCGACGGATTCCACATGCGAATTGGCGGTAGCACGCTCCTTGCTCTGAAGTTCCCGATCGAACCGTCGTCGATGTTTGCGCAGATCCGGCGCGGGACTCGAGACATTTCGTGCCTGCCCGCATCGCTGGCGCCGGCCCCCCCTGTCCCGCACTGAGGTCTGCAATGCAAAGCGCCCGCGACGGCACCATTCCCACCATTTTCAGCATCGACATCGAACCGGACGCGTTTCAGATCCTGCCCGACGCCACGCCACAATGGCGCGGCCACGAGAACGCAGGCGCGTTCGCCGGATGGCTGCGCGAGATGCTGACCCGACGCTCGGCGGCAGTGCCGCGCTTTGGTTGGTATCTGCGCATGGACCCGCAGATCGAACAGGTTTTTGGGCGCGCGGATACCGCCGCGGCGGCATTCCCATCCCGGATTGCACAGATCAAGGCGGATGGAGACTACCTCGGCGTGCACATGCATCCGCTGCGCTGGTCCGACGGGCAACGCCGCTGGCTGCACGATTTCCACGATCGGGACTGGCTGCGCCATTGCACGCAGTTTTCCCTTGACGCATTCGAACGATGGAGCGGCAGCCCCGCCAGCATGTTTCGTGCCGGTGCAGGGTTCCTGGGTGACGACATCATCAGCGTGCTCGAGGACCGCGGTGTCGAGTTCGAGCTTTCGCTTGAACCGGTGGCGCAGGCGCAGCACGAGACGAATCATGTCGGGACCGGCGTCGATACGTCGCCGATCGTCGGCAAGTACGTGGGCTGCGAAAACGCGCCGGACACCCCGTATCGACCCGACCGTGCGGATTTTCGGCAGCGCGACCGCAGCGGTACACGCACGCTGCACATCGTTCCACTCACTGCAGGTCCCTATGCGATCCCGAAGCGCGATTGGTGGTCGCGCTCCAAGCGAATGTTGCATCGCTTTCGCACGCCGCTCCAGCCGCATCTCTACAATCCGGCGAGCCCATGGCCCAGCGCCGACTACTTCTGGGATCTCGTGGCCCACCGTCTGTCGACGATGCCCCGCCCGTACCTTTCGCTGGCCATCCGGACGGACGCCCCGGAATCCGTGCCCAGCCAACGGATCCGCAGCCTGTTC
The DNA here is from genome assembly GCA_031398535.1 of Betaproteobacteria bacterium. GTDB lineage: Bacteria > Pseudomonadota > Gammaproteobacteria > Burkholderiales > Casimicrobiaceae > VBCG01. The sequence continues at coordinate 5,309 of JANNNM010000223.1, forward strand.
GCCGCGCTGGCCCATCATCCGCTGGGGGAAAGGCTTCGCTTTCTCGAGCCTCGCGTGGCCCTGCGCGACCATCTCGACGAGGCTGCGCCGGCCATGGCAGACAGGTGGCTGTCCCCGCCCTCTCCAGTACATGGATGGACCACGGCCCTTCACAATGGCGGTCATACCGTGGATGAGCTGCCCCCCGTCGCAACCGGCGGGCGCTAGTACACGCGGGTGATCCGGTAGCCCTGGTCGCGGATCAGCGCGAGCAACCCGTGCTTTCCGTACAGGTGCATTGCGCCCACCGCGACGAAGACCCGGCCGTCGCGCAGCGGCAGGAACAGCCGGTGCGCCATCTGGATATTGCGGTTGTCCCCCAGGTGCTGCACCACCTGCTTCAGGTGCGGCGCGAGCGCCGGATCGATCTTCGCCGGCGCGTGGATCAACGCGTTCAGCTGGCCGAGATCGCGCGCCAGCCACGCCGCAAGCTCGGCTTCACGGTCGGCATCGCGGCGATGCTCGTTGGCCAGCGTCCAGCGCAGCATGGCCACCTGGCTGGCCACGGGAATGGTGTCGAATGCGGCGACCTGCTCGTCGGCCAGCTCCAGCCCTACGACCGGCATGCGCCGCGCGCGGGCCTCGATGATCAGCAGTTCGTCGAGGATCGGCGCGGTGGAGGACGGCCGCTTCCGGTCCAGCATCAGCCAGGCAGCCCACGGCTTCAACCGGTCGAATGCCTCGGCGCGGAGCGGCGTCTCGCGCAACGCATCGCGCAACCGGGCACGCTCGTCGATGTCGAGGTAGTCAGCAAGCCTCCGGGCATCGTCGAACTGGGCGGCAGCTGCGAAGTCAGGCAGGTCGTCGCGGGAGAGCAGCGTTTCGGGTGCCAGGCGGCGCGACGCCGCTAGCGCGTTGATGACCGGCGGCGGCAATGCGGTGACCCGCGGATCATTCGAATGCAGCGTGCCGAACACCCACGACGGCGGCTTGCCCGACGCATCGATGCGAAACAGCAGACCGTGCGCGAACGGCTCGGGCAACGCGCCCCGCGCGATCCCCGCGGAGGCCACAAGGGCCAGCATCACGCACCAGCACCACGCGCCGCTGACGCGCGCCACGCTATTGCGCGAACTTCTTCTCATAGGCCGCCGCCAGCCTCGCCGGCAATCCGTCGGCGCGCACCTTCTCCAGCGCCTCGTTGATGGCCTTCACTGCCGAGGGCGAAGTCTGCGGGCTGCAGGCAAGGTACAGCGGAATGTCGCGCACGACGAAGACCAGCTTGATGTCGGAGACCTTGGCGGCCTTGGCCACGTCGCGCGCGCCGAAGAAGCCCGTCACCCACAGGTCGATGCGGTTGGGGTCCTCCAGGGGCAGGAAGAGCCGCGGCGGATTGGCGCGGTCTTCAAGCGCCTGCCGGATGTTGGCGATGCCGTTTTCCTTCAGGTACTCGACCTTGGCGTCGTTGACCACGCCGCCGATCCGGTAGGGCTTCAGGTCGACGAGCAATCGCACGCTGCCCGCAAAATCCCCCCGCCCGTAGACGCCCCAGAGGTTGTTGGCGAAAGGACCCACCCACGTGAATAGTTTTTCGCGGTTCTCGAGGCGCGCGGTGGCGAAGAGACAGGTGTCCTTCTCCGCTTGCGTGCGCATGTACGCACGGGTCCACGGCAACACTTCCACCGTGTAGGGGACGTTGGCGCGCTTCATCGTTTCCAGCACCAGTTCGGTCACCATCCCGGTGAGCTTGCCGTTCTCGGTGTAGTTGAACGGCGGATTTTCCTCGGTGAGGAGCGTGAGCGCACGGGCCGGCAGCGCGATCGCAGCCGCCAGCAGCAGGATCGTCGTGGCGCGCAGGGCGGCGGAAAGGCGGGCGGGCGGCATCGGCGTCGTGCAACGGTCGGAGAGGAAAGCTCCCAGGGACGACACATTCTCGCGCGGCCGGCGAAATGTTGCCACCGGACAGGTTGCCAAGCATGCGCCATCCCGAAACGCCGCGCTACACTCCGGCCCTTCAAGGCCCAATTCTCCGCCATGTCGCTCGATGCCAGCCACACCCTGATCCTGGCCATCCTCGTGCTCTACGCGGGCCGGTACGTCAACCGCAGCATTCCGTGGCTGCGGCGGCACAGCATCCCGGAACCCGTCACCGGCGGCCTCATCGCCTCCCTGGCCCTGACGGCAATCCAGGTGGCGGCCGGCGTCACGCTGACCTTCGATCTCTCGACGCGCGACCTGCTGCTGACCACTTTTTTCACCACCGTCGGCCTGTCGGCACGCGTCAGCATGCTTCGCGCCGGCGGGATCACGCTGGTCGTGCTGACGGTCATCGCCGTGGTCAACCTCGCGATGCAGAACACCATCGGCGTCGGGTTGATGGCACTGCTCGGGCTGCCGCCGGCCACCGGACTGCTGGCGGGTTCCGCGTCGCTCTCGGGTGGTCACGGCACGGTGCTGGCATGGGCGCCCATCATCGCGGAGCGCTTCGACTACCCGGCCGCACCCGCACTGGGCGCGGCCGCGGCCACTTTCGGCCTGATTGCCGGCGGGGTGCTCGGCGGCCCGCTCGGCGAACGGCTGATCAAGCGCCACCACCTCGATGCCCGCGATGCCGCCACGCTGTCGGTGGGCATGCCCTATGCGCAGGAGAAGGAGCTGCGCATCGATGCCGACGGCGTGCTGAAGAGCCTGCTGGTGATCGCGATCGCCATCGCCGCATCGGGCTATCTCAATGATTTGCTGCGGGCATCCGGCATCACGCTGCCCGCGTTCGTCACCGCCCTGTTCATGGGGCATCGTGCTTTCGAACGTGGTCCCGGCCGTGCTCCCCAGGGTGCCGTGGCCGGCCGGCACGCCGTCGCTGGCACTGATTTCCGAGATTGCGCTCGGCCTTTTCCTTGCCATGTCGCTGATGTCGCTCAACCTCACCACGCTGGCGGACGCCGCATTGCCGCTGCTGGTGGTGCTGGCGGTCCAGGTGACCGTCTGCTGGATGTTGCTGTCGCTGGTCGTGTTCCGGTTGCTGGGGCGAAGCTACGACGCTGCGGTGATGACCGGGGGTTACTTCGGCCTGGCGCTGGGCGCCACGCCCACCGCCATTGCAATCATGACGGCCATCACCAAGGCGCACGGTGCATCGCCGCGATCCTTCCTCGTCGTGCCGCTCGTCGGTGCGTTTTTCGTCGACATCGCCAACGCCTTCGTGCTGCAGAGCTTCATTCAGTGGCTGGGCCGGCCCTAGCGGGCGGCGGCAGGCGCGTACGCGCCACGCAACACCGATGGCGACACCGGGCGTTTTCCCTCTGGGATGCCCTTCCCTTGCAGGGAAAATGCGGTATAGTCGGCGCCGATGGAGTGGTAACCCGAGACAGGAGGGCCTGCTTCAGAACGATCGGCATTGTCCGCTCGCACTAAACGACAGGAAGGAGACTTATGGCTACTGCCAAGAAAGCTGCGAAGAAGCCCGCCGCCAAGAAGCCCGCCGCGAAGAAGCCTGCGGCGAAAAAGCCGGCCGCCAAGAAACCTGCTGCAAAGAAGGCAGCACCCGCGAAGAAAGCTGCACCCGCAAAGAAGAAACCGGCCGCGAAGAAAACAGCCGCCAAGCGCAAGCCCAACGCTGCGTTCATGAAGGCGATGACGCCGTCTGCGGTGCTCGCCGTCGTTGTCGGCAGCACGCCGATTCCGCGCACCGAAGTCACCAAGAAGATCTGGGACTACATCAAGAAGAACAAGCTGCAGGACGCAGTGAACCGTCGACTCATCAATGCCGACGAAAAACTGAAGGCCGTGTTCGGCGGCAAAGGCAAGGTCTCGATGTTCGAAATGACCAAGCTGGTATCCAACCACTTGAAGTAAGAATGTTTCGCCCCGGGCCGCGCGACTTGCGCAGCGCCCGCGGATCGAGAGTCGGCCGGCCCCGCGGTAACGCGTGAGCCGGCCGAATTACTTTCAGGGTTCCTCTGGGTCGATCCGTCGCGTGTCGCGACGGCGTTGCGGCGGCCTCAGGTCGTGCCGGACTTCGGCTTCGGCCAGTCATCCTCGTCTTCGAG
>JANNNM010000238.1:0-1475 GCA_031398535.1 Betaproteobacteria bacterium
TCGAGGCCGACGCGATTGAGCATCAGGCCGACGTATTCCGTCTGCTGCTTGGGGCTGATCACGCCGTGCGCGACCGGCGCCTCGCCGACGATGTCGACGACGCGCATCCGCGGATTGAGCGACGCGTAAGGGTCCTGGAAGATCATCTGCATCTTCAACTGCTGCTTGCGCGCCGCAGCGGCGTCGAGGCGTGCCAGCGATGCACCACGCCAATAGCGCTCGCCGTCGGACAGCGACAGCAAGCCCACGGCGAGCCGGCCCAGCGTGGACTTCCCGCAACCCGATTCGCCGACCAGGCCCAGCACTTCGCCGGCAGCCACGGTGAGGCTGACGCGATCCACCGCGTGCACGACCTCTTCCTTCATGTTCGCGCCGAACCTGTTGCCGATCTTCGCGGCGAGGTCGAGCGGCTTCGTAAAGCGCTTCGACACGCCGCGCAACTCGACCAGGGCGTCGAGGTCCACGGCCGGCGAGGGCGACGCGGCGTTCACCGGAGCACCGCCGCGCTCATGCCGCCAGCGGGTGAAAGCACCGCACGGTGTGACCGTCCATGCCCACCGCCACGGTCGGCGGCGACGTGGCGCATTCGGCCGTTGCGTACGTGCAGCGTTCGCGGAAGGGGCAGCCGGGGGGAAGTTCGAGCAGCGACGGGGTCATCCCGGGAATCTGCTTCAGCCGCTGGCCGCGTTCGTTGTTGGCGGGCACGGAGTCGAGCAGGCCCCGCGTATACGGATGCGCCGGATGCGACAGCACTTCCTCCGTCGTGCCCTGCTCCACGATGCGTCCGGCGTACATCACGCATACGCGATCGGCGAGGCCCGCCACCACCGACAGGTCATGCGTGATCCAGATCAGCGCCGTGCCGGTCTCGCGCGTCAGCTTCTGCATCTCGTAGAGGATCTGGCCCTGGATCGTGACGTCCAGCGCCGTCGTGGGCTCGTCGGCGATGATGAGGTCGGGGCTGTTCAGCAATGCGATGGCGATGGCCACGCGTTGCCGCATGCCACCGGAGAATTGATGCGGATAGGCCTCAAGCCGCTCGTCCGGCGACGGGATGCCGACGCGCACCAGCGCTTCGCGTGCGCGGGCGCGCGCCGCGGCCTTGCCCACCGGCTCGTGCGCGAGGATGGCCTCGATCATCTGCACATCGATGCGCAGGACCGGGTTCAGCGTCATCATCGGGTCCTGGAAGATCATCGCGACGCGGTTGCCGCGCATGTGCCGCAACTGCTCGGCGTTCAATGCGCGCAGGTCCGTGCCGTCGAGCACGATGCGGCCATCGACGATGCGGCCCGGCGGGTCGATCAGACCCATCAGCGAGTAACCGGTCATCGACTTGCCGGAGCCCGACTCGCCGACCAGGCCCAGCACCTCGCCGCGACCCACGGTGAACGACACGTCGTCCACCGCCTTGACCACGCCGGCCTTGGTGAAGAAATGCGTGCGCAGGCCCTCGACCGTCAGCACGGATGGCG
>JANNNM010000284.1:0-1436 GCA_031398535.1 Betaproteobacteria bacterium
GCCTCGCTTACACGCGCGTGACGCGTACCGCATACGGCAAACGTGTCCACCGCCACGGTGAGTGGCGGGGCGGGCGCATTCGAGCCGTTCCGACCGGTGCGTGACAGCGAAAATGAGATCCCGAAACGGCCCTGAGCCCGCCCCAAAGCCGTAGCGCTGACGCCGTTTCGCTTAACCGTTTTTCGCTCTCACGCGCCCGAGCGATAGCCTGCGGCGACCTAAGCCCGACCCGCATGGCCCGTCGCTCGCCGCGGCGACGCTGAACACCGACCGCCGCACCGCCCGAAGCTCGCCGAGACGACGCTGAACACCGACCGCCGCACAGTCCGCAGCAGGCTGCGGCAACGCATGACTTAGCGGTAACGGACGGCCAGGACCTCGTAGCTGCGCACGCCGCCGGGCGCCTGCACGTCGGCGGTGTCGCCTTCGGACTTGCCGATCAGCGCGCGCGCGATGGGCGAGCTGACGGAAATCTTGCCGGCCTTGATGTCCGCCTCGTCGTCGCCGACGATCTGGTAGGTGACCGGGTCGCCGGATTCACTGTCCTCAAGGTCGACCGTCGCGCCGAAGACGACGCGGCCTTCGCCGTCGATCGCCGCGGGGTCGATCACCTGCGCATTGGCGAGCTTGCCTTCCACCTCGGCGATCCGGCCCTCGATGAAGCCCTGCCGTTCCTTGGCCGCATCGTAGTCGGCGTTCTCCGAGAGATCGCCGTGCGCGCGGGCCTCGGCGATCGCCTGGATCACCGCCGGACGCTCGGTGGTCTTCAGCCGGTGCAGCTCGGTCTTCAGGCGCTCGGCGCCCATCACGGTCATCGGAAATTTGCTCATCATGGATCCAGATCAGGGTGTCAGCCGCTGGTGCAGCGACTGGATCGAATAGGGAATCAACGCGCGCGTGGCCTGCATGCCGATCGCGGCAGCGCGCGCACCCGCGATGGTTGTATAGGTGGGCACCTGGTCCTGCAGCGCGGCGCGGCGGATCTGGTAACTGTCCTGGATCGCCGATCGCCGCTCTTCGACGGTGTTGACCACCAGCGAGATCTCGTCGTTCTTCAGCATGTCGACGATGTGCGGCCGGCCCTCGGCCACCTTGTTGACCGGCACCACCTCGACGCCCGCTTCGCGGATCGCCTGGGCGGTGCCGCGCGTGGCGATCACCGAGAAGCCCATCGCCACCAGGTCGCGCGCGATCTCGGTGGCGATGCGCTTGTCGCCGTCGCGCACGCTGACGAAGGCGCGGCCGCCCTTGGGCAGCTTCACCCCGGCGGCCACCTGCGACTTGATGAAGGCCTCGCCGAAGGTCTCGCCCACGCCCATCACTTAACCGGTGGACTTCATCTCCGTCCCCAGGATGGTGTCGACACCCGGTAACTTGATGAACGGGAACACGGCTTACTTGACCGAGTAGTACGGCGGCACGTTCTAGCAGGCCAC
>JANNNM010000614.1:0-2805 GCA_031398535.1 Betaproteobacteria bacterium
CGGAGCCGGAGCCCAGCAGGGCATCGCCTGCCGTCATTGCATAGGCCAGAGCCAGTGCGGTGGAAGATGCAGCAACGGGAACGCGTTTCATCGTGACTCCAGGTGGTAACGCAAAAGGGGCGGCAAGCCGCCGGAAACGCGCAGTGCGCGCCGGCCCATGCCCGGAAGCGACACCGATTTTACCGGAAGCCTCCGTGACCGGCGAATCGACGATAGGCACTCCATCAACGCGCCGGCGCCTCGCCGGTTGACGAGAGCATCATCGTCAATGCATCAAGCGTGCTGATCGGCGGCAGGCAGGTCAGTGCGCGGCAGACATGCGCCACCGCTCCGTCGCGCGGGGGCGAGCCCTTGAAGAGCGCCGGGGGCAGGTCGTCCACGCCCGCCAGATTGAAGACCAGGACATCGGGCCGGAAGCGCGATTCGAGCCTCCGTTGCCACGCGCCTGCCACGGCCGGATCGCCCGCCAGCAGCACCAGCGCAGGGGGCGACTCCAGCAATGCCCACGCTTCGAGCAGCGTTGAATAACCGCCTGGCGCTTCACGGATCGCGCCGGCAAAGACGCCAACGGTGCGTCTCGCCGCCTCGACATAGCGCAACTCGCCCGTCAGGTGGCCGAAGACCGCCAGCGCCTGCGCGGCCACGCCGTTGCCCGACGGCGTGGCATGGTCGTGCCCCGGCTTCGTCCGGTGGAAAAGTTCTTCGTGATCGTGGCTGGTGAAGTAGAACCCGCCGCCCTGCGGGTCCTCGAAGCGCGCGAGCAGCGCGTCCGCCACCGCGCACGCCCACGCGAAGTCAGCGACGCGAAAGCGCGTCTGCATCAACTCGAGAAGGGCTGCCAGCACGAACGCATGGTCGTCGAGGTAGGCATTGAGATCGGCATGTGCATCACGCCGCGTCGCCAGCAGACGCCCCTCGCGCCATGCCGTCGCCCGCAAGGTATCGAGTGCAGCCTGCGCAAGATCGGCCCATCGCGGCTCGTCGCGGGCGCGGGCCGCACGGGCCAGGCCGGCGATCGTCAGTGCATTCCATGCCGTCAGGACCTTGTCGTCGCGGGCGGGCCGGATTCGCGTCGAGCGCTTCGCAAACAACGCGGCGCGCGCGCCGGCCAGCCGCGTGGCCGCATCGGGGCCGTCGATGCCAAGCGCCGCGGCCACCGCCGGCAACGGCTGCGTCACGCGCAGGTTCCACGCATGGCCTTCGAAATTGGGCGGCTCGTCGAGTCCCCAGTACTGCGCCGCCACCGCCCATTCTTCAGGACTGACGACGGCCTGCGCCTCGTCGCGCGTCCACACGTAGAAACGGCCCTCCTGGCCTTCGCTGTCGGCGTCGAGGCTTGAATGGAATGCGCCATCCGGCGCGCGCATCTCGCGTACCAGCCACCCGACGATGTCTCGCGCCACGTCCGCGAACCTTGTGTCGCCGGTGACGCGCGCAAGGTCGGCGTACAGCGCGAGCAGCGGGCCGTTGTCGTAAAGCATCTTCTCGAAGTGCGGAATGGTCCACTGCGCGTCGACCGAGTAGCGGCAGAAGCCGCCGCCCAGCTGATCGTGAATGCCGCCATCGGCCATGTGCTGCAGCGTGGTGCGCACGATGTGCAGCGCTTCGTCGTCGGCATGGCGCGCGTGGGCATGCAGGCAGAATGCCAATTCAGCCGGATGCGGAAACTTGGGCGCGGTCCCGAAGCCGCCGTTCTCCTGGTCGAAGCTGTGCTTCAGGCCCGCCAGCGCCGCGACCGCCGCGGCGGAGGTCAGGTGCGTGCCGTCCGCACCGGGTTCGAGGCTGGCAAGTGCGCGGGTCAGGCGCTCGTTCTGTTCGGCGAGCCGATCACCCTGCTCGCGATAGGCTGCAGCCACGCGCGGCAACAGGTCGAGGAAACCGGGCAGGCCCTGCCGCCCCGTCTTCGGGAAGTACGTACCGGCGAAGTACGGCGTGCCGTCGGGCGCAAGAAACATCGTCAGCGGCCATCCGCCGGAACGGCGCGTGAGCAACCCGTGCGCCGACTGGTAGATCTGGTCGAGGTCCGGCCGCTCCTCGCGATCGACCTTGATGTTGACGAACGCGTCGTTCATCACCGCAGCCACGCTCTGGTCCTCGAACGATTCGTGCGCCATCACATGGCACCAGTGGCACGCCGAATAACCGATCGACAGCAGGATCGGCTTGTTTTCGACGCGTGCGCGCGAGAGGGCCTCGGGTCCCCACGGATACCAGTCGACGGGATTGTCCGCATGCTGCTGCAGGTACGGACTGGTGGCCCCGGCAAGTCGGTTGGACATCGCGCCATTGTAGGCGCGGGCCCGGCGAAGGCTATTCCTCGAATGCCACGCGCTCGAAGTCGCCGCCGCGCTGCAGCAGCTTGGTCAGCCGGAACTTGCGCTCGGGGCCGGTATCCATCGACCGCAGCAGGCGCCCGGGATTGAAGGTGCGCGGCGGCACGATCAGCGATGCAGGCTCGATGTCGGAGGATGCCAACAGCAGGATCGGCAGCGGCAGCTCTTCCGCAAACGCAATCGACATCGGCCGCGCTGCGACGGTGCGCGGCAGGCCGGGCCACAGTGCAATCGAGATGGACAGCTCATCCGGCTTCGCGAACGCCACTCGGGTGACATAGCCAAGACGGGTGCGCTCGTCGTCGCGGACGACGACCAGCTGGTCGAGGAACCAGCGGTAACGCGTCGGGTCGCGCCGGCGGAGCGATGCGTCACGAAATGCGTAGTCACCACGCCAGCGCTCCCACGGCCAGTTGCGCTCCGCCTCGTCCTTGTAGCGGTCGTAGTCGGTGAGCGCGCCCAAGGTTTGCAG
>JANNNM010000414.1:0-6254 GCA_031398535.1 Betaproteobacteria bacterium
CGCCAGCAGCGCGCGCGCCGCATGCATGCCGATGAACCCGGCAGCCCCGGTGACCAGCACGCGCATGTCGCGGCTCATCGCGGTGCCTCGCTGGACTGCGTCTCGAGTGCACGCAACTTGGTGTACTTGAGGAAGCTGCCGAAGGCGCCGATCGCGATGTGGGCGAAGCCCGCGATGCCGTCGCGCCACCCGCTCTTCAGCACGTAGAACCGGAAGAAGCGCGCGACCGGTGAGGCCGCGATGCGCCACGCGCTGGCATGCTCGCCCCGCGCGTGCATCGCCAGCGCCTGCAGCGACGTGTACCGGTTCTGCTTCGCGATGTAGGCCTCGATCGATTCGGCCGACGCATGTTCGAGATCGCCCTCCAGCCGCACGATGGCGCCGTCGGCCTGCACGGTCTCGTGCACCGGTTCGGGCGTCCAGCGGGCATGGCGGCGGTCGAAGAGGCGCACGTTCCAGTCCGGGTACCCTTCACCGTGCGCCAGCCAGCGGCCGAGGAAACGATTGCGCCGCGCCAGCGCGTAGGCGGCGGCCGGCGGCAAGCCTTGCGCGAACAGCGCGCGGATGGCGGCGGCCAGCGGCGGCGTCACCCGCTCGTCGGAGTCGAGGCACAGCACCCAATCGTGGCGGGCCTGTCCGACCGCGAAATTCTTCTGCGGACCGAAGCCTTCCCACGGGTGTTCGATCACGCGTGCGCCCGCGCGCCGCGCCACTGCTACGGTATCATCGGCGCTGCCGGAATCGACGACGACGATTTCGGCGGCGAACGATGCCGATGCGAGGCACGCCGCAAGCTCATGGGCGGCATCGCGGGTGATGAGGACAAGCGACAGGGGAAGCGGCGCGGACATGGGCGGGACGGCGGCCGATCTTTCTGCATGCGAAGCGCGGCCACCCGTGACAATGCTGCGGATTCTACGTGGTTTGGCCGCCGGATTTCGCGATGGCGGCACGACCCGTCCGGCGAACCCAATCGATGCCTGGTGACAACGACGGCGTGCTCGTGGTGCGGCCCTCGTCGCTGGGCGACATCGTCTATGCGATGGCCATTGTCTCCGACATCCTGGCCCACCGTCCGCAGGCGCAGGTCGATTGGGTCGCGGAGGAAGCCTTCGCCCCGCTGGTGCGGCTCGATCCGCGCATCCGGACCGTGATCCCGCTGGGTCTGCGCCGCTGGCGCCACGCGCCGCTGCGTCGCGCCACCTGGCAAGAACTCGCCGGTTTCCGCCGGGCAATGCGCAAGGTTTCCTACGCCGCGATCCTCGACCTGCAGGAGCAGGTGAAGGGCGCGCTGGTGGCCCGCACGGCATACGGCACGCGGCATGGCTTCGACCGCAGCAGCATCCGCGAGCCGGTGGCCACGTGGCTGCATGACGTGCACCACCGGATCGACCGCCAGCAGCACTTCCTCGACAAGTGCCGCGCGCTGGCGGCGGCCGCCCTCGGCTATGCCATCGAAGGTCCGGCGCGGTGGCAGTTTGCGCCACCGGCCAGCACGGCGGCCATGCCGGCAGGCCGCTTTGCCTTGGTGTTCCATGCCACCAGCCGCGAGGACAAGCTGTGGCCCGAGGAGGCGTGGCGCGGCCTGATGGCACGGCTGGCCGCGGCCGGCATCACGACGCTGCTGCCGTGGGGCAGTCCGGCCGAGGAGGCCCGCAGCCATCGACTGGCCGCAGGCGACGCCGCGGCCATCGTGCCGCCGCGGCAGTCGTGGCCTGACCTGGCCACCATGATCCGCCACGCTGACATCGTCGTCGGCGTTGATACCGGCCTCACGCACCTCGCCGCCGCGATGGGCACGTCGACGGTCGCCGTGTTCACCACCACCGACCCCTCGCTCGCGGGCGTGGCGCGCCTCGGCACCCATGCGCGCGACGCCGGTGGATACGGCAGGGTGCCGTCGCAGGAGGATGTGCTGGCGGCGGTCGGGGCGTTGCTGCAGCGGACGCCGCAATGCTGACGCGCGCCGCCTACACCGCGCTGTGGTGGCTGGCCGCGCCGCTGTTGCCGTTGCGGCTCTGGTGGCGCGGCCGGCGCGAGCCCGGGTACCGCCTGCACATCGGCGAACGCTTCGGGCGTTATCGCGACGACGCCGCCGCACCCGCCGGCGAGGTGTTGTGGGTGCACGCGGTGTCGCTGGGCGAAACGCGCGCCGCCACGCCGCTGATCGAGCGGCTGCACCGGGACCATCCGCGCGCGACGATCCTGCTGACGCACATGACGGCCACCGGCCGGGAGGCCGGGCATGCGCTGCACGGCGACCGCGTGCTGCAGGCCTGGCTGCCCTATGACCTGCCGTTCGCCATCGATGCGTTCATCGACCGCTTCAACCCGCGCGCCGGGATGCTGATGGAAACGGAGGTGTGGCCCAATCTCGTCGCGCGTTGTGCCGCGCGGCAGGTGCCGCTCTATCTCGTCAATGCGCGCCTGTCCGAGCGGTCGCTGCGCGGTTACCGGCGCATCGCCGCGCTGTCGCGGCCGATGTTCGCCGCATTGCGCGGCGTGGCCGCGCAGACGGCGGCCGATGCCGCGCGACTCGCGGCCGCCGGCGCGCCCGCGGGGGAGGTGACCGGCCATCTCAAGTTCGACGTCGCGATTCCCGAGACGGCGCGCCCGCTGGGCGCGGAACTGCGCGCGCGATTCGGCGCGTCGCGCCCGGTATGGCTTGCATCCTGCACGCGTGACGGCGAGGAGGCGCTGCTGCTCGACGCGCTGGCGCGCGCCACGCTGCCCACCGGCACGCTGACGGTGATCGTGCCGCGGCATCCGCAGCGCTTCGACGCGGTGGCCGATCTTCTTGCCGCGCGCGGCGTGCCCTTCGTGCGCCGCAGCGACAACCGCGACGTGCCGCCCGACGTGGGCGTGGTGCTGGGCGATTCGATGGGCGAGATTCCCGCCTACTGCGCGGCGGCGGACGTCGTGTTCGTCGGTGGCAGCCTGCTGCCGCTTGGCGGCCACAACCTGATCGAGCCGATCGCGATGGGAACGCCCACGCTGGTCGGGCCGCACACGTTCAATTTCGCGGAAGCCACGACGCAGGCGATCGCCGCCGGCGCGGCATTGCGCGTGCAGGATGCGGACGCGCTGATGACAACGGTGTCGGAGTTGCTGCAGGCACCGGACCGGCGCCGCGCGTTGCACACGGCGGCGCTGGCGTTTCGCGACGCGCACCGCGGTGCCATCGACCGGCTGGCAGCGTGGCTTGCGCCGCGCCTGCCGCCGCCGGCCTGAACAGAACGATCAGCCGGCCAGCCGGCGGTTCAGTTCCTCGAGATCCGCTTCGTTGAGCGATCCCGTGGCGGCCTTCAGGCGAAGCGTGGCCAGCAGGTAAGTGAAGTAGGCATTGGCCACGTCGCGGCGCGCCTGATAGACGTTCTGCCGCACGTTGAGGACGTCAAGGTTGGTGCGGATGCCCACTTCCTGGCCCAGGATGTTCGACTGCAACGCGACGTCGGCGGAAACGGCGGCCTGTTCGAATGCACGCACGGCGGCCACCGCGCTGTTGACGCCCGAGAAGCCGTCCTGCGCATTGGTGATGGCTGCGCGACGCGTGGTCTCGAGATCGGCGCGCGACCGGTCGAGCAGCGCGATCGACTCGCGGACGCGCGAATTGACGAAGCCGCCCTGGTAGAGCGGCACGTTGAGCTGCAGGCCGAGCAACGCCGACCGCGAATCGCTGCTGTAACCGGTGGAACTGTTGCCGGAACTGGCCTGGCCGCCATAACTGCCGACGAGATCAAGCGTCGGGTAATGGCCGGCGCGGGCGCGGTCGATTTCCAGCGTGGCGATCTCGACATTGGCCTGCTGGACGCGGACCGACAGGTTGTCGCGCGCGGCCGTATCGACCCAGAAATCGAGCGAATTGGGGCTGGGCGGCGTGGGCTCGAAGGCTTTCACGCGCTTCAGGTTGTTGGGGAACCGGCCAATGATCGCGCGCAACGCGGTGCGCCGGCGATCGAGCTCGTTGATGAACTGGATCTCGGACGCGTTGATCTGGTCGAAGCGCGCCTGGGCTTCGTTCGTGTCCGTGATGGTGGCCGTGCCCACCTCGAAGTTGCGCCTGGCCTGCGCCAGTTGCTCGATGGTGGCGATCTTCTGCTGCTGGACCAGCTCGATGTTGAACTCGGCCAGCAGCACGTCGAAGTAAGCCACCGCGGTACGGATGATGAGCTCCTGCTGCGCGATGGCCAGCGTGTAGTCGGCCTGCGTGACCTGCTCTTTGGCCTGGCCCAGCGCCACCACGTTCTGTGGCCGGTACAGCGGCTGCGACGCTGAAAACGTGAGTCCCGCCTGATTGAATGAGCGATTGGTGTTGACGCTGGGGTCGCTGCGCACGGTGATGTCGACGTTGTTGACGTTGGCGCTGCCCGACAACCCCACGTTGGGCAACAGCGCGGAACGGGCCTGCGGCACGCGCTCCTGCGTGGCTTCCCAGCCAGCGCGGGCGGCGGCCAGCGCGGGATCGCTCTTCTGGGCTTCGCGGTAGACCTGCAGCAGGTCTTCGGCGGAAGCGCTGCCCGCCGTGATGGCCATGGCCAGGCCGGCGGCAAGCAAGGCGCGGCGGAGGGGATGCGGGAACAGTCTCTTCATGGACAAATCCGTAGCGCTGCGCGGGATGCGACGCCGCGCAAGTTGATGGTGGTGAAGACCGCGTGCCTGGCCAGCTAGTACCGCGGCATCGACGGGTCGACCTCGAGCGCCCAGGCTTCGACGCCACCGCGAAGATTATAGACACGGGAAAACCCGTTTCGTGCCAGGAACAGCGCCGCCTGCTGGCTGCGACTGCCATGATGACACACGAGAATGACGTCATGCGCCGGCGGGAGTTCCGCCACGCGCGCCGGCAGCTGCGACAGCGGCATGCTGATGGCACCGTCGATGCGGCAATGCGCGAACTCCCAGGGCTCGCGGACGTCGACAACCACGGGCGCGGGCCGCGCCGCGTCGTTGCGCCAGCCATCCACTTCCGCGGGGGCAAGTTGGGGGATCAAAACCGGAACCGCGACGGCGTCGCGGCATTGCGCAGCGGTGCCACCACGGTCTCGAAGACATCGGTGGTGGTCAGCGCATCCGGACCCGTCCACTGCACCAGCCGGGCCTTCATCACGGGCAGGTCGCCGACGATCGCGAACACGCGGCCACCGGGCTTCAGTTGTTCAACGAAACGGTCGGGCAGCAGCGGCGTCGACCCGGTCAGCACGATCGCGTCCCAGGCCTCGTTGCCCCAGCCCTGCGCGCCGTCGCCCACCTCGATGCGGGCATGGGTGAAACCATGCCGGGCAAGCCGGGACCGCGCGGTCGCGGCCAGTTCGGGGTCGATTTCCACCGACGTCACATCCAGCGCGCGGCTTGCCAGCAACGCGGTGAAGTAACCACTGCCGGTGCCGATCTCCAGCACCGATTCAGGTCCCGTCAGCGCCAGCGCCTGCAGCACGCGGGCCTCGACCTTCGGCGACCACATGCGCTCGCCGCCCGGCAACGGCAGCTCGAGGTCGGCGAAGGCCAGCGATCGGTAGGCCGGCGGCACGAAATCCTCGCGGCGCACGGCGAACAGCAGGTCGAGCACCTGGGGATCGAGCACCTCCCAGGTCCGGATCTGCTGCTCCACCATGTTGAAACGGGCTTGTTCGATGTCCATGCCTAACTTGTATCGGGTGATTACTAACTGACTCGCGGTCACTTATTATGCCGCGCCGGCCGGGATGGCGTCAACGGCCGCGCCCGCGATGCGGGGTGGACGGCCGGCGCCGCCGGTTGTTCACTCGCCCGCGTGACCCGGGGTGCCGGTCGCCACGGTGGGCGGGTCGCCCGACGGCTGCCCATGCGTCCGCGCCCGGCGGGCCTTCCGGTACTCCGACCAGCCGTCGAGATAGGAATAGAGAACGGGCACGACGATCAGCGTGAGCAGCGTCGAGGTGATGACGCCGCCGATGATCGCACGGCCCATCGGCGCCTGGGTCTCGCCGCCTTCGCCCACGCCCAGCGCCAGCGGCAGCATCCCGCCGATCATCGCCGCGGTGGTCATCAGGATGGGGCGCAGCCGGACCTGGCCTGCCTGCAGCATCGAATCGCGCAGGCTGGCGCCGCCGCGGCGCGCGCGGTTTGCGAAGTCGACCAGCAGGATGGCGTTTTTCGTGACGAGCCCCATCAACATGATGAAGCCGATCATCGAGAAGATGTTGAGCGTGGTACCGGTGAGCAACAGCGCGAGAAACACCCCGATCAGCGACAGCGGCACTGACACCATGATGGCC
>JANNNM010000492.1:0-1076 GCA_031398535.1 Betaproteobacteria bacterium
GGCCACGATGCCGGGGATGAGCCACACCAGCAGCGCGACCACGGCCACCCACGTCCACGGCGAATCGCCGAGATCGGGCTCGACGGCCACAAATACGGCAGCTCCGGCCACCGACAGCGCGGCATAACCGGACGCCGGCAGCCACAACCGGCGATAGCATGCCCATGCGCTGCCGAAGAACAGCGCGCCCCAATGCCAGCCCGGCAACGCGCGGCCGGCGCGTTCGTAGCCGATGAAGCGGGGCACGTAGCGATCGGCCCCGGGCCCCACGGCAACGCGGAACTGCACCGCGCGCGAGGGCGGCACCACGGTCTCGCGCTTGTCGAGTGGCGATTCCCACGGCATGCGCACCGTGTCGCCGATCGCCGGAAGGGGGGAAGCAGGGGCGGAACCCGCTGCTGGAGCGGGTGAAGGGAATCGAACCCTCGTCGTAAGCTTGGGAAGCTTCTGCTCTGCCATTGAGCTACACCCGCAGTCTCGTCTCGCCAAACATGCCGCAGTTTACGCGCAGCGCCATGCCTCGGGCAACGCTCGATTGCCGGGCGTGCCGATTGCGCGTAAGGTGGCACCAACGCTAGGGGTCCTGTCGCACTCGCAATTCGAGTGGTGCACGGGTGAGATCAAACCCTTGGAACCTGATCCGGATAATGCCGGCGCAGGGAAGCGTGAAGCTCCCCCTTCCGCTCCTCGCGCCTGCCTGTGCCACGAGGAGAACGCCATGAATGCCCCCGACCAGTTTTTCGCACGCGACGCGAAGGTGGACACTGCCGCCGTGGCGCCGCTGCCTGCGTCCCGCAAGATCCACGTCGAAGGCTCGCGGCCCGACATCCGGGTGCCGATGCGCGAGATCGCGCAGAGCGATACGCCCGCATCCTTCGGCGCGGAGAAAAATCCGTCGCTGACCGTGTACGACACCTCCGGTCCGTACACCGACCCGGCGGTGGCCATCGACATCCGCAAGGGCCTCGCCCCGCTGCGCGCGGCGTGGATCGCCGAGCGCGGCGATACCGAAGCGCTGCCCGGCCCGTCGTCGGCGTTCGGCGTGGCGCGATTGGCCGACCCGGAACTGGCCGGCC
>JANNNM010000547.1:0-12943 GCA_031398535.1 Betaproteobacteria bacterium
CTGGCCTACCCGATCCAGAAAGTGCACAAGGCGCACTACGTCCTGATGAACATCGAGTGCAACCAGGAAACCCTGGGCGAACTCGAGCACGCGTTCAAGTTCAACGATGCAGTGCTGCGCCACCTGATCGTCGCCACGACCGAAGCCAAAGTGGCCCCGTCGCCGATGATGAAGGAAGAGAAGGCCAAGTCGCTCACCAACCGGGAAACCCCGCGCGATGGCGATGCTCCGCGTGCCGCTGAAGCGCCTGTTGCTTCCGCTGCCCCGGCTGCGCCTGCTCCCGCAGCTGCCGACTGAACACGTAGCCAACGAGACGAACAGCAGCCGACGTGTCCGGTTCCAACCGGTTGACACTCTCTGCCACCCTGACGCAACGCGGCGACCTTCGCTACACACCCGCCGGCATCCCCGCCATCGACTGCACGTTGTTGCACCAGTCGATGCAGGCCGAGGCCGGTGGTGAACGAAAGGTCGATTGCGAAGTGTTCGCGGTGGCGTTTGCAGAGGTAGCCACAAGGTTGGCGGGCAAGGCGGTCGGAAGCGACATCCGCTGCGAGGGGTTCCTCGCGCGCCGCTACCGCACCGGCATCACCGTCGCGCTGCACATCACGCACATCGATTGATCAAAAGGACACACCATGCCCCGCCCAGTCGGAAGAGGTAAAGGAAAAGGCAAGAAGGATCTCAAGAAACGCGACCGCGGCAATGCGCTGTTCAAGCGCCGCAAATTCTGCCGCTTCACCGCGGAGAAGGTCACGGAGATCGACTACAAGGACATCGACGTCCTGAAGGACTTCGTGCAGGAAAACGGCAAGATCATGCCGGCCCGCGTCACGGGCACCAAGGCCAAGTGGCAGCGCCAGCTCGGCACCGCCATCAAGCGCGCGCAGTTCCTGGCGCTGCTGCCGTTCACCGACCGTCACTAAGGAGCGATCATGCAAATCATCCTCCTCGAAAAAGTCGGCAACATCGGCAACCTGGGTGACGTGGTCAAGGTCAAGAACGGCTTTGCCCGCAACTTCCTGATCCCGCAGGGCAAGGCCAAGCGTGCCACGCCCGAAAACCTCAAGATGATCGAAGCCAAGCGCGCTGAATTCGAAGCCGCTGCCAACGCCAAGCTGGTTGCGGCGCAGGGCGTGGCCGAGAAGCTTGAGGGCCTGGTCGTCAAGATCACGCAGAAGGCTGGCGTCGATGGCCGACTATTCGGTTCCGTCACCAACTTCGATATCGTCGATGCACTGAAGCTCCAAGGCATCGAGGTCGAGAAGTCGATGGTCCGGATGCCGGATGGCCCGCTGAAGCAGGTCGGCGAGTTCCCGCTGGTCGTGGCACCCCACCACGACGTGGTGGCCAACATCGTCGTGAACGTCATCGGCGACATGGCACAGGGCTGATCACTGCCCACGCAGCAGCAGGCATAGAGGGCACCTTCGGGGTGCCCTCTTTTTTTTTGCAGTTCGCAGGCGTAGTGTGGTCGGTTGGTGCGTCTCACCGAGAAGGAGCGGCCATGAAGCTTGCCTGGTGCATGGCATTGGTCCTGGCAACGGCTGCCGCGTCGGCGGCACCCACCGATCGGAACGAAGCCTGGCGCCTGTTGAACGCGGCCGATTTTGCACCGCTCGACGACGGGCTCAATGACGCGCAGCGGCGCTACGAGGCCGACTACAAGACCGTCGACAACGCCGAGAGAACACTTGCAGGTGCCTTCCGCGTGTTCTTCTACGCCGACGAAAGCACGGGCATGCATTACGACGCGTGGGTGAAGGCGTACCCCAAGTCGTATGCGGCTTCACTGGCACGAGGCGAATACCTGACGGCATTGGCGTGGAAGCGACGCGGCTCCGGCTTTGCCCGCAGCATCAGTCCCGAGCAATGGGCCGCCGCCTACGAGGTGGCCCTTGCAGCCCACGCCGAGCTCTCGCGTTCGCTGGCGTTGACGGCGCGGCCGGTGCTCACTTACGAATTCCTGATCGAGCTCTCGATGATGATGGGCGCCACGGATACCGCCGAGCTCTACGCCAAGGCTCGTGCACTCGATCCTCATGCGTATTCCGCTGCGCGCGCCTACATGGCGGCGCTGCGACCGCAATGGAACGGATCCCTCGACGCCATGCGCGCCTTTGCCGCGACGTACCGCAAGCAGAATCCGCCCGCATGGAAGGCCAACTGCATCGATGCGCAAGTCGCAGACATGGAAACGTCGGCGGAGATCACGCGCGACCCCACCGATCGCCTTGCTGCGATGACGCGTGCCATCGAACTGTGTCCACAGGCCTCCAGGTTTGACTCACGCGGCTTTTTCCACTGGGAGCGCAAGCAGTTCGACCTTGCGGAAAAGGATTACCGCAGCGCGCTGCAGCATGACTCGGGTGACCAGTGGGCGCGCGCGTCGCTGGGCTTGCTGCTGGTCCAGCAAGGCAACGCCGAGGAAGGCGTGGCGCTGTGCCGGGAAGCGGCAGACCGCCTGCAACGGACCGCGTTCCAGTGCATGGCGTACGCCCACAAGATGGGCCGCGGTGTGCCGAAGGACACCGGTGAAGTGGTACGGTGGCTCGAACGTTCTGCCGGGGCCGGGCAATCGGCCGGGATGACGGACCTCGGCGGCTACTACTGGCGCGGTGAAGGGGTGCCGCAGAACAAGGGCCGCGCGGTGGAGTTGTGGCGCAAGGCGGCCGCGCAAGGGTACGCACCGGCGAAGGCGAAATTGCAGGAACATGGCGTCAGTGCGCAGTAGCGCGCGGGCACGCAGCGGAGCTTGTGCGCGAGGCGTTGCGCGGGCACCGTGACGCCCTCCCGAGGCGGTAGAATCGTGATTCACCGCTGAGCTGACACCAATGCCTGATGATCCCCAACTAGAAGCACTGAAGCTCCCGCCCCATTCGCTGGAGGCGGAGCAATCCATCCTGGGCGGGTTGCTGCTCGACAACGAGGCCGCCGACCGCGTCGGCGACGTCGTGTCCGAGAGCGACTTCTACAGCGAAGCCCATCGCCTCATCTACCGCGAGATCACGCTTCTCAACAGCGAGGGCAAGCCGGTGGATGTGATCACGCTGTCCGAGGCGCTGTCGTCCGTCGAGAAGCTCGATTATGTCGGTGGCCTTGCGTACCTGGGTGCGCTGGTGCAGAACGTCCCCACGGCCGCCAACATCCGGCACTACGCGCAGATCGTGCGCGAGCGCTCCATCCTGCGGCAGCTGGCCTCCACTGCCGGCGAGATTGCCGACTCCGCGTTCAATCCCATGGGTCGGAATGCGAAAGCGATTCTGGATGAGGCCGAGGCCAAGGTCCTGCACATCGCGGAGCAGGGGTCGCGCGGCGCAGCCAATTTCCAGTCGTTGTCGTCGCTGTTGCCTGCCGTTGTCGATCGGATCGAGGCGCTGTTCAATCGCGATGATCCGTCGGATGTGACGGGGGTGGCGACGGGATTCTCGGATCTTGATCGGATGACGTCGGGGTTGCAGCCTGGGGATCTGGTGATTGTGGCTGGACGGCCCTCCATGGGGAAGGCGCAGCCCCTAGATGCGCGTGTGCGCACCGCGCAGGGATGGAAGACGATGGGCGACCTGGTGGTGGGCGAAGCTTTGGCCTCCATCGACGGCAAGCCCTCGGTGGTCAGCGGCATCTTTCCGCAGGGCGAGCGGCAAGTCTATCGCGTTGCATTTTCCGATGGGCGTTCGACGGAGTGTTGTGCGGAGCATTTGTGGCGCGTCCATTACCGTGCGTGGCCCGCGCCCCGGATCATGTCGACGCAGCAGGTCATCGCCAAGCTTAAAGCCAAGCGCTATCAGGGTCGGCTCTGGATCGACATGGTGGATGGGACGTTCGGCGATGATTCGCCGCTGCCGGTCGACCCGTGGGTGCTGGGCGCGTTGATTGGCGACGGAACGTTCGCGAAGTCGACCATGATGTTCTCCACCGCCGCCGATGCAATGCTCGAACGACTTCGCGAGCGGATGGACCCGAAGCTCGAGCTTTCGTTTGCCGGGCAGTACGACTGGCGGATTGTCCGGAGGAACCGTTCTGCGGCACCTGGTGCTGGAGGCGCGATCCGTTCCAATCCATTGACGTTGGCTGTCGACAGGCTTGGACTTCGGAACAAGCTTAGTCACGAAAAATTCATTCCGCGTTCGTATCTCGATGCACCACGCGAACAGCGCCTCGACCTGTTGCGTGGTTTGCTGGATACCGATGGCTGGGTCGAAAAGTGGGGAAGCATTCGCTATGTGACCACCAGCCCGCAGCTCGCGGACGATGTGGTCGAGTTGGTTCGGTCGCTGGGCGGGTGGTGTACGCAACATCGCAAGCAGACGCATTTCGTTGTGGATGGCGAGCGGCGGGAGGGGCGCGAAAGTTTCGTCCTCAATATTCACCATCCTGAGCCCAAGTCACTGTTGCTGCTTTCAGAAAAGCAGACGCGCGCGGTGGCGCATCCCGTACGCGACAAGCGGCCGACGTTCGCGTCCATCGTCCCGTCGCGTATCGTGGCGACGCAGTGCATTTCGGTGACGCACCCGTCGCGCTTGTATGTGACCGACGATTACGTCGTTACGCACAACACGGCGCTGGCGGTGAACATTGGTGAACACGTTGCGCTCAACCTCAAGTTGCCGGTTGCCGTGTTCTCGATGGAAATGGGCGCATCGCAGTTGGCGTTGCGATTGATCGGCTCCGTTGGGAGGCTCGATCAGCTGGCGTTGCGAACTGGACGGTTGAAGGGCGACGACTGGGAGCGGTTGTCGGCTGCGCTGGGTCGGTTGAACGAAGCGCCGATTCTCATTGATGAAACGCCGGCGTTGAATGCGATCGAAGTTCGGTCACGTGCGCGTCGCCTGCACAAGCAGTATGGGCAGCTGGGGTTGGTGATCGTCGACTACATCCAGCTGATGCAGGCGAATTCGACCGGCGAGAATCGTGCGACGGAAATTTCCGAAATTTCACGCTCGATGAAGTCACTGGCGAAGGAACTGAAGGTTCCCGTTGTTGCGTTGTCGCAGTTGAATCGATCGCTGGAGCAGCGGCCGAACAAGCGGCCGGTGATGTCGGATTTGAGAGAATCGGGAGCGATTGAACAGGATGCAGATGTCATATTGTTCATCTATCGCGACGAAGTTTACAACCCGGAGACGCAAGACAAGGGGACTGCGGAGATCATCATCGGCAAACAGCGGAATGGGCCCATTGGTACTGTGCGGTTGACGTTTATGGGTGAGCACACGCGGTTCGAGAATTTTGCTTCTCCGGGCAGCTACTAGTGCCTGCATTTCCTATGTGGTGTCGATTTGCAGAAGACCCGCGTGACAGATGTTGAAGCACGACATGACTGCATATCCACCCAATCATCCGCAAGTAGGTGCCTGTTACCGCCACACGGATGGCGGTTACTACCAAGTCTTGATGATGGGCCGGTACGTCGTGGATGGCGCCCCGATGATTGCCTATCAACACCTTTGGCCATTTGACGATGAAGTGTGGTTCCGTTCCTTGCTTGAGTGGTACGAACGGTTCACTCGCGTGGAAGAACTTGAGGTGGAGACGGCCAGAGCCGCTAACCGGAGCGAAGTCCAGCGTCGAATAATCGCGGCTAAGGCGGCACGCCGTGCGAAGCTGTGCCCATAGTAGCGTTATGCATGAGCGACCTCTTTGTCACCGTCGACTTTCGGCGCTCCATTTAGCGCTAGGCTCCATGCCCTTCCGCTACCCGTTGCCAGCCCGCCTTGCCGATCAGGTACTCGCATTCAAGGAGTTCGCGAACGGCGGCGCTCAGTGCCACGCTCGGCTTCGCGACGGTACCGTTCAAACGGGTCTGCTGGTGTCGGGCGCCAATGCAATCATCGCAATGCGTGGGTGCCGCGAACTTCCATTCTCGGTAGATTCAGTGGCCTCCTTGTTTCAAACGGAAGACGACCGATCGCCGTCAATTCGCGGAAACTGGGAGTACTTCGATGCTTGGCCTGGCTAGCTTCCCTCACTGGTAGCGGTCAGACGATCAGTCGCTACTTGACGATAAAATTGAACGCGAATGGAAAATCCATCTCACACCGCTGATCACCGCACTTTGCCGGTTTGAATTTGGTATGCATTAACACCATGGCCACCGCTTTGCCAATCGTTGTGTTGGGCGTTTCCACGATAGTGGCCGAAACTGCCTCGCCATTCCGGTCTACCCGCACATCGATCCGTACGCGCCCTTGGGCGAGAAGCTTTTGCTGGATTTCTGACATCGGTTCGCTCGCCTTTCCCATGCCGAACAGGGGGTAGGGCGGCTCATCGGTAGCCGGCATTTCCTCATACGCGCTGCGCACGTGCTTCTTTTCCTCCGGGCTCAGTTGGTCGTAGGTCTTGTCCATCGGTAGCGCCCAGGACAGAAGTGGCGTTTTGTCGCGCCTGATGTTCGACCCCGTGGCAGGTCGGTCTTCCTTCCGCGAATTGGTTGTGCCGGTCTCGTCCGCCCAAGCGGTGGAGGCAAGGGCAAACATTCCCGCAAGCAGAGCAGGCAAACTGGCACCAATCACAACGCGGACGCGCTTCATGTGTCGGGGCTCCCTTGTAGTTCCCGTGAGTAGGATACCTTTCGGCAAATCAAAACGAAAACATCATTAGGCGTACTGCATCTTTCGTTATGCGTGTTCATGGCGAATACTCCAGCCGAGGGTTGTTGGCTCAGTTTGGCGGTATGTGGTTACTTCTGGCATCGTATGGTTTGTCCACAAGATCAAGCGCACAGATGCGACCTGATGCCCATTGGGCGCCTCACCATTGAAGCCGCCCGATAGGCAGGAATTGGACCACGTGAGTTTCAACCCCGCCGACGAACCCACCATCGACATCTCGCTCAGCCCCTATATGGAAGAGCGAGCGCTCCAGATCGCGCTTGAGAAGGCAGCGACGACGGAGCAACGCCTCGACATACAAGGCCTCGTCGAGCTCCGGGCTGCACTGATGCGCCGCCGCGCCGCGTTCGCCGACGAAGCAACGGCCCGCAGGCATGCCCGGGGAGAGATCTACTCCAACGCACGAGTGGCAGCGATCAACGCCACGGGACCAACCAGGGGAGATATGGATCGGGACATCAGCCGCCTCTACATGCGACAGCCCGATTCGGCCCAGGTGCTGATGACACATGCACGTGTGCATTTCGGTACTGCACTGATGTCGTCGCGTCTCCTGTTGAAGCTTCATCCTGCCGACGTCGTCGATCTCGCGCGCGAGATGCAACGCCATGAAGAAGCTTTCGCGGCGGCGTGGTTTGCCGCGGTGGGCGACCCTGCGTTCAAAGTCGAAATGCGAAAGTTGCAACGCGACGCTTTGCGCCAGCTACGCACGTCGACGCGCCCCATGTACTTCGTCACCCGACCTGAGGGTGCGGAATTTGACGATACCGATGCGCATGCTATGGGCAAGGTCTGGAACAAGCTCGATGAACTGGCGCAGATGCTTGATGTCGAGCCGCTTTCGAATTTCATCGCGCTTCCCGATGAAGGCGATGCCGGTGGTACGCTTGGAGGCCGTCTACTTCCCACCATGAGCGCCCTGAACCTGGCTCTTCAGCGCCCGGACTGCAAAGTTCCTTCGAAGCGAGCCGCCATCACGGCCATGACCAAGATTCGTGATGCAATCCGGCGGCTCCCTGAGGATGGCTTGGCCTACTTTGAAGTGGATACCTAGTGATGGCATTTGGCCAGTCGATCGTGATTTCGGCTTGTTGGCAACCGGATATCGGCGGATGCGTCGCCGGGCCGTCCTGAGCGCCTGAATCTTGCGTACCGAAGGACACGTCAGGTCGTGGAACCAGGAACGCGGGTTCGGGTTCATTGAACCCGTACTTGGCGGCCAGGAAATATTCGTTCACATCACGGCTCTTCGAGGACGCGCCAAGGCGCCTGCTATCGGGCAGTACGTTTCGTTCGAGATCGAGAAGAATCACCAGGGGAAGAAGCGGGCGGTTGACGTCGAGGTCATCCGCGCCGTTCGCCCGCGTTCCCGCCAGGGCGCCAGGGCCACGGGAGGCTATGGCGCCATCACACTCCTCGCGATTCCGGCGTTCGCGGTCGTTTATGCGTTCGCATCCGCCCTCTGGCGAGTTCCGGATGTCGTGGCCCTTGGATACCTGTTGCTGAGCGCCTTGACCTTGGTCCTCTACGCCGTGGACAAATCAGCGGCGCGAAGGGATGGGTGGCGGACGTCGGAGCAGACGCTGCTGGTGACCGGTTTGCTGGGTGGTTGGCCCGGGGGAATCGTCGCGCAGCAATTCCTGCGGCACAAGTCAACGAAGGGTTCCTTCCAGACCATGTTCTGGTTCACCGTTGCGATCAATGTCGGTGCGTTTGTCGTGCTGAGCTCGCCACGCTTCGCGGTCTGGTCAGGCTTGTCATTGGCGCTTGCGCCGCATTGATCTGAATGTCACCAGCGGTCGCGACAACGTTGCGGTTCGACCCACACTCAAACGACTCTGTGCAAATCCGCTCCATCCACCCCTCCGAACTGGAAGCCGCCCGCCGCCTTTTGATCGCCGGCGGCTGGACCACCCGCGTTTCCAACCCCGTCTGGTTTCGCCAGCTGGTCGCCAACTCGCAGATCGCGCTGGTCGCAATTGAGGAAAGCGAAGTCGTCGGCTTCCTCCGCGCAATCACCGACGGCATGGCCAACGGCTACATCTCGATGCTGGTCGTGGCGCAGAGTCATCAACGCAAGGGAATCGGACGCGCGCTCATCCAGCATGTCTTGGGTACCGACGCCCGCATGACCTGGGTGCTCCGTGCCGGGCGCGACGGCGTGGCCACGTTCTACGAGAAAATCGGCTTCGCACCATCTGTGGTAGCGATGGAGCGACCGGGGAAGTGGTCGGACGACCCATCACCTACACAGGAGCTGCAATGAAACTCATCGGCATGCTCGACTCGCCCTATGTGCGTCGAGTCGCGATCTCCATGCAGTTGCTCGGTCTGCGTTTCGAGCATGAATCGATTTCCGTGTTCAGGACCTTTGACCAGTTCCAGAAGATCAATCCGGTCGTGAAGGCGCCTTCATTCATCTGCGACAACGGCGACGTGCTGATGGATTCGACGTTGATCCTCGAGTATGCAGAAGCATTGGCACGCCCCCGCAAGACGTTGATGCCCACCGCCATCCCGGACCTGCAACGGGCGTTGAAGGTGATCGGTCTGGGGCTTGCCGCCGCCGAGAAGAGTGTCCAGATCTACTACGAACGCGACTTGCGGCCCGCGGACAAGCAGCACCAGCCGTGGCTGACCCGCGTCACCGGTCAGGTGCTGGCGGCCTATGCAGCACTGGAAGCCGAGGTGTCGGCGCATCCGTTGGGCGTCACGAGCGAAACGATCGACCAGGCGGGCATCACGCTGGCGGTCGCTTGGCACTTCACGCACGACGTGATCCCGGGGGTGGTCCCGGCAGCGAATTTCCCCACCCTGGGCACGTTCGCGGACGCAGCGGAGGCGATGCCGGCCTTCAAGGCGGCCCCGCATGGCGCGGGCACCTACCGCGACGCGGGATAGGTTGTTCGGGTACCGACGTTCGTTGTAGGGTTGCGTCAAGTATGTCCGCATTCCCAGGGAGGATTCCATGCTGGTCAACAACGCCGCCACGCGCCAGTGGGTCGCCACGGATTACGTAGGCATTGAGCGCAGCCTGTTTCGCAACAATGACACCGGCGGCCGTTCGTCGGTGGTGCGGTTGAAGGCAGGCGCGCGGTTTCCGCGCCATGCTCACCAGGGGACCGAAGAGGTCGTGGTCCTGACGGGCGCGGTGCGCATCGGTGGCGTGGAGCTTGCGGCGGGGGATTACCTGTTCACCAGCCCCGGTGAGGAGCACGATGTGGTGGCTGTCACCGATGCAACGATCTTCGTGTCGTCACAGAAGGGCACGCCGATCGTCGAGTCGGCGCCTGCTTCCAGGTAAGGCGCGCTTCCCTGCAGTCTCCTTCGCCGGATATCCATGACCAACACCAACACGCTCGACCTGGCATCAACCTATGTGGTGGTCGAACCCGATCACTCGGCCATCCCCATTGCGGTGTCGCCCACGGTCTTCGAGGAGCTGGACCAGCGCTTCGACCACTTCAAGGGGCGCTTGCTGGTGTCCTCGTTCATCTTCGACACCGACTGGTCGACATGGGAGCTGCACACCGCAGGAGACGAGATCGTCTGCCTGCTGGCCGGCGAGGCGACGCTGATTCTTGACCGCGACGGCGTGGAGGATGTGACGCACCTGAAAGATCCCGGCGCGTTCGTGATCGTGCCGAAGGGCACGTGGCATACCGCCCGCACAACAGTCCCGACCAAGATGCTGTTCGTGACACCGGGCGAGGGCACGCAGAACAAGCCGGTGTAGTCCGATGCGACGGCCGTACGAAGCCCGACCGCGATCGGGCGCGCGTTCCAATGATGGAGGAGTCACGCAATGAGCGTCATCGATTCAAGGGTCGTCAACATCGACGAGCTGAAGCTCGAGCATTTCGCCAAGGGCGATGCGTTCGAATGCAGCGCGCAGCGCATCGGCCCGCTGCTGGGGGCGAAGGATCTGGGCTACTCCTACGACGTGGTGCCGCCGGGCAAGCGCTCGTGTCCTTTCCACAGCCACCGCGCGGAAGAGGAGATGTTCTTCATCGTGAGGGGCACAGGGACGTTGCGGTACGGCAACGAGACACGGAAGATCCGGGCCGGCGACGTGATCTGCTGTCCTACAGGTGGGCCGGAGACGGCACACCAGATCATCAACGACTCGGACGCCGACCTGGCCTATATTTCGGTCAGCACGATGTATCCGGCGGAAGTCTGCGAGTACCCGGATTCGAAGAAGATCGGGTCATTCGGCGGCGGGTTGCGGCACATGACGCGCACGGATCATCATCTGGACTACTGGACGGACGAGGTGCCGGGCACCTGATTCACCCGGTTGCGCGGATTCCCATTGATGAAACTACCGACATGACAACGCCCATCACCCATACCCCCAATCCCACGCTGGACCTCGCCTTCGAGCGCACCATCGACGTCCCGCCCGACGCCGTCTGGAAAGCCTGGACCACGCCCGAGCTGCTCAAGCAGTGGTTCACGCCCGACCCGTGGAAGACGGTCGACGCCGAACTCGATTTGCGGCCCGGCGGCATCTTCCGCACGACGATGCGCTCGCCGGAGGGGCAGGAATTCGACAATGCCGGTTGCTACCTTGAAGTGGTGGAGAACCGCAAGCTGGTTTGGACCAACGCGCTGCTGCCGGGTTACCGCCCGATCCCCGGCCCGAATGTCGTGGGCGCGGACTGCGACGCCTTTGCCTTCACCGCCATCCTGACGTTCGAGCCGCACGGCGCGGGAACCCGCTACAAGGCGCTGGTGGTGCACAAGGACGAGGCGGGACGCAAGCAGCACGAGGCCATGGGCTTCCAGGAAGGCTGGGGCAAGGCGCTGGACCAGCTGGTGGCGATGGTGAAATCTGGGAAGGCAGCATAGCGCCATGCGCATCCACTACCGTCCGGGCACGCCCGCCGACGCGCAGCGGTGCGGCGAGATCTGCTACCACGCGTTCAAGACGATCTCCGAGCATCACAACTATCCGCCCGATTTTCCGTCGGCGGAGGTGGCGGTCGGCCTGATGTCGTACCTGTTCTCGCAACCGGCGATCCACTCGGTGGTGGCGGAGGCAGACGGGCAGGCTGTCGGCAGCAATTTCCTCTGGAAGAGCGAGTCGATCGGCGGGGTGGGACCGATCACGATCGATCCGTCCACGCAGAATGCGGGCGTCGGGCGCGCGCTGATGGAACATGTGATCGAGCATGCCCAAGCGCAGAAGCTGGCGGGCGTGCGGCTGGTGCAGGCGGCGTATCACAACCGCTCGTTGTCGCTGTACACGAAGCTTGGCTTCGACGCGCGCGAGGCATTGTCGACAATGCAGGGCGCGCCGTTGAACCTGAAGATCGACGGCTATGCGGTGCGCGCGGCCACGATGGTGGATGTCCCGGCCTGCGCTGCGTTGTGCCGCAGGATCCATGGCCATGTGCGCAGCGGCGAACTGCAGGACGCGATCCAGCAAGGCTCGGCCATGGTGGTCGAACATGCGGGGCGCATCACCGGCTACGCAACGGGCGTGGGCTTCTTCGGTCACGCGCTGGGCGAAAGCAATAGGGAACTGATGGCGTTGATCGGTGCGGCGCCCGCTTTCCCCGGCACGGGCTTCCTGCTGCCCACGCGCAACAGCGAATTGATGCGCTGGTGCCTCAATCACGGCCTCGCCGTCGTGCAGCCGATGACGCTGATGAGCATGGGCCTCTACAACGTGCCGGCGGGCGCATTCCTGCCGTCGATCCTCTACTGATCCCGTCACCCGGCACGCATGCGCCCCAATCTCGCCCTTGGTCCGATCGACGGCATTGTCCAGTACCTCGTCTACCTGTCGATCGTTGTCCTCGGCGTCCTGCTGCCGCTGCTGATCCAGAAGTGGCGGGTGCGGCGCGAGAACGCACGGGTCCTGGAACACACGCTGACGGCGTTGCGGCGGGAGCTCGAGGCCAACCTGAAGCGGGTGCGCGCCTCGCGCGACAGCATGGAAGCATTGGGCAAGGCACTGCAGTCGGACTACGAACACTACGAGCAACTGTGGCATCGCGTGCACGACGCCGGCGATGCCAAGGTGGAAGCCGCACCGTCGCCCGCGGTCGATGTGGCGGTCAGCCTGGCGGCGCCGACGCAAACGGCGTGGGACGTGGCGCAGTTGTCGCAATCGCTGAAACTGTTGCCGCCGGAACTGCTGAGCGTGTTCGCGCGCGCGTACAACCTGCATCGCGTGCATGACGAGAGCCGGCGGCTTTATCTCGAGAACGGGCTGCGCGCCGAAATGATGGAGACGCCGGCGGACCTGACCAACCTGCGCAATGTCGAGATGCGATTGCACATGCTGGCCGTCACGCGTGCCGTGGTCCGCTATCACGGCA
>JANNNM010000611.1:0-13819 GCA_031398535.1 Betaproteobacteria bacterium
AAGGGCGCACTGCTGGCGCAGGCCGTTCTCGTCGACGACCCGGAGACGGTGCTGGACGACCTGCAGCGGCTGGGCTGTGCCGACGTGGACGTCGATGTGTGCGCGCGGACGACAGACGCCGTCGTCGTGGCCAAGGCCACGTTCCACTGGAGCCTCAAGTTGCTCGACCGTTGACGGTCGCGCCGCTCTCACCGCCGCCATCGTGGCGCGCCGCGCGCAGTTCCGCGCGCACGACCAGCAGCACGCCGCCGACGACCAGCAGCAATCCGCCATAAGCCCACGCCGGCGGATGCTCGCCGACGACCAGGACGGCCAGCGCAAAGGCCATCACCGGTTCGCCGAGCGCCAGCGTCACCGCCGTGGCCACGGTGATGTGCCGCAACGCATGGCTGAACAGCAGGTACGCGATTCCCGCCGTGATGATGCCCACGTACGCGACGGCCCACGTGTCCGCGCCGGTCATGACGGGCACGCCGGCGTCGAGCCACGCGACGGGCACCGCGATCAATGCCGCCACGGTGAACGCGCGGAACGTGATCGTGGCCGCCGACGCGACGCGCACCAGCCGCTGGTTGAGCAGCGAATACACGGCATACGACAGGCCCGACAACAGACACAGCATCACGCCGGCCATGTCGACTTCGGCCACGCCGCGCCCGCCGGTCATTGTCATCAGCACGCCACCGGTGACGGCGACCGCCGTGCCGATCCACCACGCCACGCCCGGCACCTGGCGGGTGACTAACGCCTGCAGCATGCCGGCCCAGAGCGGCCCGCTGCCCAGCGCCACGGCGGTGCCGATGGCAATCCCGGTGGTGCGGATGCCGGCGAAGAACGCAAGGTTGTACACCGCCATTGCAATCCCGGCGCCCAGGACCTCCGCATGCGGCAATCGCGCCCGGGGCGTGGGGTCGGGCCAGCGCCGTCCGTCGACCCAGGCGTAGGCGGCGAAGAAGGCGCTGGCCACCGCCAGCCGCAACGCGCCGAACCAGCCGGCGGAAAGGTCGCTGCTGACAAAGGATTGGGCCGTGCCCGTGGTGCCCCACAGCATCGCGGCGGCAAGCACCAGCGCGACGCCGGTCCGGGGATGGGGTTGCATGGCACGCATCGTACGCCGGGTACTCGCGCCAGTGCCCGAGCCACGCGCGCAACCCTTTGTATGCTTATGCGTCGTCACTTGAGGCATCCCCGGCACATGGCCGTTGTTCACGGTGGCCAGAGACTCGACAGCAGCACGCGTTGACCGCGATACTGGCGGGCTATGCCTACCTTCTGCCCCGCCATTGCCGCCCGCATCCTGTCCCTGCGGACCCTTTTCATCGCCACCCTGGCGGTCGTGGCCTGCCACGCCCTGGCGCAATCGCCACCGGCCGCGCCACGCGCCGCCGACCCGCGCGCGCTGCTGGCGGCGGCCAAGGCGGCCAGTGGCGGCGCCGCCTGGGATGCGCTGCGCTCGCAGCACAGCGAAGTGAAACTCGCCGCCGCCGGCCTTGAAGGATCGGTCGAGCGCTGGAGCGACATCATGACCGGCCGCTCGATGCTCCGCTACAGCATCGGGCCGCTGACGGGGGCGGCCGGCTTCGACGGCAAGGTGGTCTGGACGCAGGATGGCCTCGATCCGCCGAAGGTGGAGACCGGCGCCGTGGCCAAGGAGCTGGCGGCCAACGCGGCCTACCGCGATCGCCTCGCATTCTGGTACCCGGATCGCGCCAAGGCCGCAGTCACCTACAAAGGGCGCGAGGAGGCCGACGGCCGCAAGTTCGATGTCGTGACCATCGTCCCCGAAGGCGGCCGCGCCTTCGAGTTCTGGATACACGCCGACAATGGCTTGATCGAGCGATTGGTGGAGCGTGAGGCCGAGGTCACGCGCACGGAGATCTATACGGATCGCCGCGACGTACAGGGCGTCAAGATCCCGTTCCTGGTGCGCACATCGCGCGGCGACCCGAAGTTCGACGAGGTCGTCACCGTGCAGAAGCTGAACTTCAACACGCCGATCACGGACGTGGTGTTCGGCATCCCGGCCGATGCGGCGGAACTCACGTTCCCCGCCGGCAGCGCTAACGTCGAAGCGCCCTTCGAGATGCAGAGCGGCCACCTCTTCGTGCGCGTGATGCACGATGGCCGCGGTCCGTTCCGGATGTTGCTCGATTCGGGCGGCGCCAACGTGATCACGACCCGGACCGTGCAAAGCCTGGCCGGCGCCGGCAGGCAGTTGCCGCAGAGCGTGGATGTCCGCGTCTCCAGCATCAACGGCGTGGAACTCGGCGGGCAACGTTACGTGGTGGCGGACATCGATGCGTTTCTGGAGCGTGTCGAGGGTCTCGACGACATCGCCGGCATCATCGGTCTCGAATGGTTTGTGCGGATGCCGATCCGGATCGACTACGCCAAGGGGCGCATGACGTTCTACGATCCGGCCAAGTTCAAGGGCGACCGCGCGGGGACGCGCGTGCCCGTCACCGCGCGCGGCCGCTTGCCGCAGGTGCGCGGCAGCCTCGATGGCGTGGAGGGCTCGTTCGAGGTCGACACGGGCAGCCGCGCATCGCTGACGCTGCTGCCGGCGTTTGCCACCAAGAACAACCTCGCCACCAAGTTGAACGCGAAGATCGAAGCGATCACGGGCGCCGGACTCAACGGTCCGGTGCGTTCACTGTTGGCGCGCGGCAAGATGCTGAAGCTCGGCACTGTCGACGTGCCGTTCCCCGTGGTGGCGATCCCGCTGCAGGCCGCCGGACCGATGGCGCGTGCCGACCTTGCGGGCAACGTGGGCTTCGGTATCCTGCGCCAGTTCGCGGTGACCTACGACCTGCCCAACGACGCGATCTACTTCGAGCGCTACATCAACTACGGCACGCCGGACATCGCGGATCGCGGCGGCGTGTGGCTGGAGCTGGCCGCCGATGGCTTCAAGGTGGTCGACGTCGTGGCGGCCGGACCTGCCGCCCAGGCCGGGCTCAAGTCCGGCGACGTGATCGTCGAAGTGAACGGCCGTGCATGGTCGGAACTCTCGCTGCCGGTGGTGCGCGACATCCTGCGCGGCACGCCCGGCGTTCGAGTGCGCGTCAAGACCGGTGGCGGGACCGAAGGCGCGATCGTGCTGCGCGACATCATCTGACGCGGGTGTGACGGGGTTCCGGCGGCGCCTGGCGCGACCGGCGAAGGCACGTTGCGGGGTTTAGCGCAGCCGCGACATGGGCAGCATGTCCATGTCGTCGAAGTCCTGGTTGTCGCCGCCCATCGCCCACACGAACGAATAGCTGGTGGTGCCCGCACCGCTGTGGATCGACCAGCTCGGCGAAATGACCGCCTGTTCGTTGGCGACGACGATGTGCCGGGTCTCCGCGGGCTCGCCCATCAGGTGGAAGACGCGCGCGTCGGGGCCGAGGTTGAAGTAGCAATAGATCTCGCAGCGCCGGTCGTGCAGGTGCGTGGGCATCGTGTTCCAGATGCTGCCCGGTTCGAGCACCGTGTAGCCCATCACCAGCTGGCACGACGTGACGATCTCCGGATGGATCACCTGGTGGATGGTGCGCACGTTGGCGGTCTCGCGCGTGCCGAGCGGGATCTTCTTCGCGTCGGCGCGGGCGATCTTCATCGTCGTGTGGGTGGCATGCGCAGGCGCGCTCAGCAGGTAGAACTTGGCGGGCGCCGCGGCGTTGACGCTTTCGAACTGCACGGCATCGGCGCCGCGCGCAACATAGAGCGCGTCGAGCGGCGCGAGATCGAACCCGTGGCCATCGACCACCACGCGGCCCGCGCCGCCCAGGTTGATGACGCCGAGTTCGCGCCGCTGCAGGAACGTGGCCGCCCCGATGGGCTTCAACGCCTCCAGCGGCAACGCGCTGGCGACGGGCATCGCGCCACCGACCACCATCCGGTCGACGTGGCTGTAGGTCAGCGCGACGCGGTCGGGACGGAAGAGGCCGTCGAGCAGGAAATGCCGGCGCATGTCCTCGGTGGTGAACGCCTTCGCGGCCTCCGGGTGGCTGGCGTGGCGCACGTCCATGGATGTCCGGCCGTCGAGGGACAGGAAGGCGCCCGTGGCGTCGACGGCGGTGGTGGTGGGAGCGTTCATGGCGGCGGGTTCTCCGGGTGCGGTAGTTGGTTCATGCGAACCCGCGATGTTACGTCGACCAGGGGTGGAACGGCGTCAATGGGGGCACCTGTCTCGCCACGCCCGTCCGGGATGTCATAAGACCTCGGGCAAGGTGGGGAGTGACTACCTGGTACGGGCCCCGAACAATGCCGGCGGCAACCCCGGAACAGCGGTACGCATCGCGAATACCGCGCCGGCGAGCGGTTGCGCGACGCGTTGCTCGGGTGTCAGCCGATACGATGATGACGTAATGTAGAGGGTGCGCAGGTCGGCGCCACCGAAGGCCAGCGACGTGACCCGGCTCACCGGAAGCTTGCAGGCCATCAATTCACGCCCGTCGGGCGCGTAGCGCACCACGCGCCCGGTGCCCACTTCGGCGTTCCACAGGCAGCCGTCGGCGTCAACCGTCGAGCCATCGGGACGACCCTCGCCGGCGCGCAGGTCAGCGAAGACATGGCGATCATGGAACGAGCCGTCGTCAAGGTCGAACGCGAATCGCCAGATGGTCCGGGCCTCGGTGTCGGCGAAGTACATGCGCGTGCCGTCGGGGCTCCACGCCAGGCTGTTCGGCACGGCGAAGCCGGAACACATCGGCCGGCATCGATAGTCAGCGTCGAGACGGTACAGCGTGCCGGTGGGTTCGCGAACGACGTCGTTCATGGTGCCGGCCCAGAAGCGGCCGCGCGGATCGCATTTGCCCTCGTTGAAGCGATGTTGCGGCAGGTCGCGTGCGGGCGCCGCAATTTCATGCAACGCTCCGCTGGCAGGATCGAAGGTGTGGAAGCCCGCCTTCAGGGTCACGATCATCGTGTCGTCATCGCGGAGCGCGAAGCTGCCGATCACCTCGGGCATTGGCCACGTCGCGAGATGACTACCATCGGCGTCGCATGCGTACAGTGCAGGCAAGCGGATATCGACCCAGAACAGGCGCTGGCGCCGCACGCACCAGAGCGGGCTCTCGCCCAGGATATTGGCGCATGCCAGCAGTACGTCGACGCTCATCGCTTCGATCCCGTGGTCCCGCGGCTGGCATCGTGCCACTGCAGCAAGCCGGCGTTACGAAGGTCCCCCCATAATCCGGACGGGACCGGTGTTTCCATCCACGCATGCACTTCTGCGAACTCCGCGAGCGTGCGAAAGCTCGGCACGACGCTCGTGACGCCGGGGTGTGCCAGCGCGAACTGCAGCGCGGCCGCGCCCAGCGGAATGCCGTGGTCACGGCAGATGGCTTCGATGGCCCGCGTGCGGTCCATCAGTCCGGCATCGGCCGGCGCGTAGAAATAGCGCGCCGCGGGTACCGCCCCGGTGGCGAGAATGCCGGAGTTGAACGGCGCGGCGGACAGCACCGCGACGCCGCGCTGCGCGCAGGCATCGACCAGGCCGGGAAGCCCGGTGTGATCGAGCAGTGTCAGGCGCCCCGCCAGCATGAAGAAATCGAAATCGCCGTCGGCGAGACACCGGTCACAGATGGCGACGTCGTTGACGCCGACGCCGATCGCGCGCACGACGCCTTGCGCGCGCAGCGCTACCAGCGCGCGATGCGCGCCGGCCATGGCCTCCGCGTATCGCGCATCGAGCGCGTCCCCATGCCAGCGGGGGCTTAAATCGTGCAGGATCAGCAGATCGATGCGCGCCATCCCCAGCCGCTGCAGGCTGTCCTCCACCGAACGCATGGTGCCATCGTACGAATAGTCGAAACGGGCTTCGAAGGGCAACGACTCAGGGCGGGAAATGGCCGTCCCCATGCCGGGTCGCAACAGCCGTCCGACCTTGGAGGACAGGACGAAGGCATCGCGCGGCTGGTGGCGCAGATAGGCGCCCATCCGGTGTTCGGACAGACCCAGTCCGTAAAACGGCGACGTGTCGAAGTACCGCAGGCCGCGCACCCACGCGGCGTCGAGGATCGCTGCCGCATCGGCCTCGGTGAAGCCGGAAACGAGGCGACCGGTGGCCGTACCGCCGAAGCCCAGCACCGACAGATCGACGGATGTGCGGCCAAGGCGCCGCGTGGCCGCTGCGCGGAAGGTCGATTCGACTTGGCTCATGGTCGCCTAGTCATCGTGAACCTGGCGCTGGCGGCACGCGCCCTCCGAGGCGACGTGTCGTATCGTCGGCGCCGGCGCGCACGAGGGCGGCGTACTGCTTCAGGGTGCGCGCATCGACCCGCACCTTCGGCGCGGTGAGACTGATGCCGCCAACGCAGCGGCCGCGAAAGTCGAACACGGGCGCCGCGGCGCAATGGATGCCCATGACATGTTCCTCGAGGTCGAAGGCGATGCCGGCCTTGCGAATCCCGGCCAATGCGGCGGTCAAGCGCGCAGGCGTGGTCAGGGTCGACTCGGTGTGGCGGACAAGTTTCAGGCTGCGGACTAGGTCACGCTGTTCGGCGGCATCAAGAAATGCGGCCATCACCTTGCCCACGGCGGTGCAGTGCACCGGTCCGCGCTTGCCGATCGCCGAGTGCAGGCGCAGCGAGTAACCACATTCGACCTTGTCGATGTAGACGACGCTGTCGCCGCTCAGCATCGCCAGGTGAATCGTCTCGTGCGTCTGCTGGTTGAGAGCGTCGATGGCGGGCGCCGCGGCGGCGCGCAGGTCCATGTGCTCCCAGGTGCGGCTCGCCAGTTCCAGCAGATGGGTTCCGGTCTGATAGGTCCCGTCACGCGGCGATACGGCGATCATGGCCTTGTCGATCAACGCTGCAAGCAGCCGGTGCAGCGTTGCGCGCGGAAGGCCGCATCGGGCCTGCAGGTCAGTGAAGCGCATCGGCTGCGGCGCTGCGGCAATCAGATCGAGCAGCAGCATGGCCTTGGAGAACGCGGCCGTTCCCTGCGGCGCACTTGCCTTGGCGCGGCTCGCGCGCGGCTCGGACATGGGTGTTGCCTCGCGGGTCAAACCGGCAGGAGCGGGGCGCATGCGCTTGACAGCTTTCGTGATTTTGCCGACATTGTCCATCATACAGGCACATGTTCCATATCGTGGGCAAGTGCAGTTGCAATGCGTGATCCGGCAACCAGGGAGGCAAGCCATGCACACTCATCGAATCGTCCGCGCCATCGGCGCGGCAGTTGCGCTGTTCGCCGCAGCCGCATTCAGCGCGCCCGCGTACGCGCAGACCTATCCGACCAAGCCCATCACGATCATCGTGCCCTTTCCGGCCGGCGGCGGCACCAGCGACCTGCTGGCCCGCGTGCTCGCGCAGAAATTGTCGGAGGCGTGGGGACAACCGGTGATCGTGGAAAACAAGCCAGGCGCTTCGGGCAACATCGGCGCGGCGATGGTGGCGAAGTCGCCGCCTGATGGCTACACGTTGCTGGTGGCCGCCGCCGCCATTTCGACGGCCCCGGCGTTATACAAGGACCCGGGCTTCAAGCTCTTCGAGAACCTGACCCCGGTCACCGTGATCGGTACCGTGCCTTTCATGCTCGTGGTCCATCCGTCGCTGCCGGTCACCACCGCGGCCGAATTCATCGCCTATGCCAAGGCCAATCCCAACAAGCTCTCGCTCGGCTCCGGAGGCAACGGCACCATTCCGCACCTGGGCGGGGAACTGCTCAAGATGCGTGCAGGCATCCAGTTCGAGCACATCCCCTACAAGGGCGGCATCCTGGCGATGAACGACCTGGTCGGTGGCCAGATCCAGTTCACGATCGACGGCGGCTCGCATGTCGTCACGCAGATCGATGCGAACCGCATCCGGCTGCTGGCGGTCACCAGTCCGCAACGGCTGCCGGCCTATCCGAACGTGCCGACGCTGTCCGAGTCCGGGCTCCCCGGCTACGAGGCCAGCGCCTGGCAGATGCTGCTGGTGGCGGGCGGCACGCCCAAACCCATCGTCGACAAGATCCAGCAGGAGGTGGCACGCGCGTTGAAGTCACCTGACCTGATGGAGCGGCTGACCAAGCTCGGCATCACGCCATCGGGCATCACGCCTGCGGAAACCGACGTCTTCCTGCGGGCGGAGATGAACAAGTGGGGCGAGGTGGTGCGCGTCACCGGAGCCAAGATTGACTGAACACGGCATGCATCGAGCGTTGCGCCGGGGTGCCGCGCAATGAAGGTGATCTTCGTGCTGTTCGATTCGCTCAACCGGCGCTCGCTCGAGTGTTATGGCGGAACGGCGGTGCGCACGCCCAACTTCCAGCGCCTGGCGCAGCGGAGTGTCACCTTCGACAAGCACTATGTCGGCAGCCTGCCGTGCATGCCGGCACGCCGCGACATGCACACCGGCCGCCTCTCGTTCCTGCATCGCTCGTGGGGCCCCCTCGAACCCTTCGACAACTCCTTCGCCGAGATCCTGCACAAGAGCGGCATCTATTCGCACCTCGTCTCCGACCATTATCACTACTGGGAAGACGGCGGCGCGACGTATCACAATCGCTATGACACCTTCGAGTTCGTCCGCGGCCAGGAACGTGATCCGTGGAAGGCCATGGTGGAACCGCCCTGGGCGAGGCTGCGCGAGCAATACCATCGCGTGCAGTGGAGCGACAAGCGCCGCCACAAGTTCGCGCAATACATGATCAATCGCGAGTTCATCCGCGAGTACGCCGACTTCCCTTCCGTGCGCTGCTTCGACCACGGGCTCGACTTCCTTGCCGGAAATCGCTCCGCCAACGACTGGTTGCTGCACATCGAGACCTTCGATCCGCACGAGCCGTTCTTTGCGCCCGAGCGTTTTCGCGCCGACTATCCTGCGAGCTATCGCGGCCCGATCCTCGACTGGCCGCCGTACGCGCGGGTGACCGAAGCACCTGAGGAATGTGACGAACTGCGCGCGAACTACTGCGCCACCGTCGCGCTGTGCGACCACGAACTGGGCCGCCTGCTGGATGACATGGATCGCCATGCCATGTGGGATGACACCGCGCTTGTCGTCACCACCGACCACGGCTTCCTGCTGGGGGAGCACGATTGGTGGGCCAAGATCCTGATGCCCTGCTACAACGAAGTCGCGCACATTCCCCTGTTCCTGCATCACCCGGCGCTGCGCGACCGGGCAGGCACCCGCTGCGGCACGTTGACGCAGACCACCGATATCGCGACGACGTTGCTCGATCTCTTCGGACAGCCGCCACCGCCGGAGAACCAGGGACACTCGCTGCTGCAGACGCTGGCGGGAACCGCACCGGTGCGCGATGCGGTGCTCTACGGGGTTTTCGGCAGCGCGGTGAACATCACGGACGGCCGCTACACTTACTTCCGCTATCCCGCCGATCTGAGGGGCGCCGATCTTTTCCAGTACACCCTGATGCCTGCGCACATGAAGGAAATGTTCAGCGTGGCGGAGCTTGCCGACGCGACGCTGGCGCCGCCGATGCCCTTCACGAAGGGCGTGCCGCTGCTGAAGGTGCCGGCTACGCCGAAGTCGCCGGTGTACTTCGGGCACGGGCCGGGCGGCCAGCAGGATACCCAGACGGTACTCTTCGATCTGCAGCACGACCCGGGCCAGGTATCGCCGCTGCGCGATGCAGCCGTGGAAGGGCGTTTGCAAGCGGCCATGCAGCGACTGATGCTTGCGAACGACGCTCCTGCCGAGAGTTTCAATCGTCTTGGGTTTCCCACGCCGCCAGCGTGATCTTCCCTTTCTCCGACTCTTGCGAGCGTTCCACGCATGACGCCCTACAGCGCCTTTCCCAATCATTTTCGCAGCGACCTTCGCGCAGGCCGGCCGCTGATCGGCTGCTGGTGCACGCTGGCGAACCCGATCAGCACCGAGATCCTCGGGCTTGCCGGCTTCGACTGGTTGCTGCTCGATACCGAGCATTCGCTCAACGACGCGATCAACCTGGTACCGCAGCTGATGGCGCTGAAGGACAGCGGCAGCGCGCCGATGGTGCGCCCTGCGTGGAACGATGCGGTGTTGATCAAGCGGCTGCTCGATGCCGGCTTCTACAACTTCCTGGTGCCGTTCGTGCAGTCGGCGGAGGAGGCCGCGCGTGCCGTGGGCGCCACCCGCTATCCCCCGCGCGGCTTCCGTGGCGTGTCGACGTCGCAGCGCGGCAACAAGTACGGCACGGTGCCTGATTACTTCGCGCGGGCCGACGACAACATCTGCGTGACGGTGCAGATCGAGAGTCGCGCTGGTGTTGACGCGATCGATGCCATCTGCGGGGTGGAGGATGTCGACGGCATCTTTGTCGGTCCGCAAGACCTGGCGGCGGCCTTCGGTCATCTCGGTGAGCCCTCGCATCCCGAGGTGCAGGCGGCGATCCGGCATGTCTTCGATGCTGCCCAACGTCAGGGACGCGCGATCGGAACGCTGGCGCCGATCGAGGCCGATGCACGCCGTTACCTGGAGTGGGGTGCGACCTTCATTGCGGTGGGCAACGACCAATCACTGTTGCGCGGGGCCAGTGCCAGCCTGCGCGAGCGGTTTCGCGGGTGAGCTCGCAACGGGCGGATGCGCCGGCCCTGGCGGGGATTGCGCTGACGCACATCCGCGTCAGCCCGAAGACCATCTGGCTCTTCGTGCAGGTGACCGATGCCGCGGGCGCGATGGGCGTCGGCGAAGCCACGCTGCAGCGCGAAGAGCATGCGGTGGTGGCGGCACTGGCGCAGCTTGCGCCCCTGCTGCTCGGGGACCCTGCCGAACCGCATGCGTTGGCGGCGTTCCCGCTCGCGGGCTTGCCGCGTGCGATGGGGGCCGCGATCTCCGCGCTCGATCATGCGTTGTCGGATCTTGCCGGCCAGCGTGCGCAGCGGTCCATTGCGCGCTTGCTCGGCACGCCGACGGCACAAGTCGAACTCTATGCGAACCTGAATCGCGGGCTGCTCTCGCGCGAGCCCGCCGGATTTGCCTCGGGCGCGCGCGTGGCCATCGATGCCGGATTTCGCGCCGTCAAGATCGCGCCCTTCGACGAGATTGATACCGAGGGCCATTGGGGCGCGGCTGTTGCGCCGACATCGCAGACACTGGATCGCGGACTGGCCCGCATCGCCGCCACGCGCGAAGCCATCGGAGCGGATGTCGATTTGATGATCGACTGCCACTGGCGCTTCGACGAAGCGTGGGCGGAGCGCGTGATCGACGCGTGCGCGCCACTGGCACTGCACTGGGTCGAATGCCCGATCCGCGAGATCGCTGCCAACATGGCCGCAATTGCGCGGCTGCGCGGACGTGCCAACGCACTGGGCATGCGGCTCGCCGGCGGCGAGGATGGCGTAGGGCGCGATGCGTTCCGGCCGTTCCTGCAGGCAGGCGCCTACGACGTGCTCATGCCGGACATCAAATATGTAGGGGGCTTTGCGGAGATGCGTGCGGTCGCGGCGCTGGCGGCCAAGCATTGTGTCGCGATCGCCCCGCACAATCCGACCGGCCCGGTCGCGCATGCGGCCAGTGTGCAGGTGTGCGCGTCCCTTCCCGGATTCACGCGACTTGAATTGCAGTTCAACGAGTCGCCGCGGTTTGAATCGCTGGTGACGCCTGCACTGGCCACGCCCGTGAACGGCCGGCTGCCGGTGTCGGACCGGCCGGGCTTGGGGGTGTCGCTGGTGCCGGAGGTGGTCGCGGCCCACACGATCAAGCGCGATATCTGGGGCGACGTCTAGCGCAGCGTTGCGGCAGCCGCCGCGTCAGACCGGCTTGGGTGTCGCCGCCAGCCGAGCTTCAGCCGCCGCCATCATCGCCTTGAAGCGCGGATCCTCGCGAATCGGATCGAGATCGGAATCCGCGCGCCACCAGGCGAGGCTGGGTACGCCGACCTTGCCGCCGGGCGGCGTCAGGAATTCCATCGCCCTGTCGAAGTCGCCCAGCTTGACCATCGAGCAACCGAGGTTGTAGAGCAGGTTGCCGTTCTCCGGGTCGAGCAGCAGCGCGCGGTCCGCCCATTCCTTCGCGCGCTCCACTTCGCTCAACGCGACCAGCGCCGACACCCCCCAGCCCATCGCCAGACTGTGATCCGGTTCGGCGACGATCGCCTTTTCGATACGCACGAGGTTGCGCCGCGCCGCAGCTTCCGCGGCCGCAAGGTCGCCTTTTTCCCGGTGGCACGTGATGCTCATCCCTTGGGCCCAGAAATCCGATTCGATCGCCGCGGCCGCGCGGTCGAGGCACGCGATCGCGTCGTCCCAGCGGTGCTGGGCCATCAGGCACCGCGCCGCCGCGGCGTTGACCTCATAGGCCTCCGGATCGAGCCGCAGGGCGATCTCATGCTCCACCATCGCCTCGTCGAGCATGCCTTCATCCGCCAGCACGCGCCCCTTGGCCGCATGCGCTTCGGCGAGGTCCGGTTCCAGTGCGAGTGCGCGCAGCGCGGCATCCCAGCCGGAGTCGCCGTCGAAGTCGACCAGCAGGCGCATGTTGGACTGGCAGATGGCCAGCAGTGCCCATGCCCGTGCGTAACCGGGATCGATTTCCACTGCGCGCTTGCAGAACCGGACGGTGATCTCGCGATGGCGTGAATTGCCCGTCGCGTTGTATTGCCGTGCCATCAGGTAGAGCTTGTAGGCTTCCGGGTTGGTCGTTGCCCGCTGTTCGATCGCCTGTTTCTCCGCCGGCAGCAGCCGCAATTTCAGTGCGGCGACAATGGCCTGCGAGATTTCGTCCTGCAGCGCGAAGATGTCGTTCAGATCGCGATCGTAGCGCTCGGCCCACAGGTGGCTGTCGGTGGCGCCTTCGATCAGCTGCGCGGTGATGCGCACGCGGTTGCCCACCTTGCGCACGCTGCCCTCGACAATGTGCGTGACGTTGAGCTGCCGCGCGACCTTGCCCAGGTCGACATGCTTGCCCTTGAACGTGAAGGCCGTGTTGCGCGAGACCACCGCCAGCGCGGAGACCTTGAAGAGATCGGTGATGATGTCCTCGGTGATGCCGTCCGAGAAGTATTCCTGCTCGGGGTCGCCGCTCATGTTGGAGAACGGCAGCACGCAGACGGCCACGCGTGCAGAGGTGGTGGCGGCGCGCTCAGCAGGTTCAGCTACGCCGGTGGTGCCGGGCGCGTGCAGCGCGAAGACATGCACCGGCCGCACGATGCCCTTGACGGTGTGCTGCCCCAGGTCCTCGAACACGCATTCGACCTTGCCGGCCACATGGTCGCGTACGGTGGCGGCCAACGCAATGCCGCCTGCGGGAGCCAGTGCCTGCAGCCGCGCCGCGACATTGACGCCCTCGCCATAGATGTCGTCGCCGTCGACGATCACGTCACCCAGGTTGATGCCGATGCGATAGCGCAGGCGCGCGTCGTCCGCCCGTTCGGGCTCGGCGTCGGCGGTGGCCTTCTGCAGCGCCAGCGCGCACTTCACGGCGGCGGTGACGCTCGCGAACTCGACCAGCGCGCCATCGCCCATCAGTTTGACGAGGCGACCATCGTGCGCCTGAACGCACGGATCAAAGACCTGGCGGCGATTGACCTGCAGCCGCGCCAGCGTCCCGGCCTCGTCGACTTCCATGAGACCGGAGTAGCCGACCACGTCGGCCGCGAGGATGGCGGTCAGCCGCCGCTGCATCGACGGACTCGAAAGCGAAGATCGACCACCTTGCGGACTCCAGGC
The DNA here is from genome assembly GCA_031398535.1 of Betaproteobacteria bacterium. Taxonomy (GTDB): domain Bacteria; phylum Pseudomonadota; class Gammaproteobacteria; order Burkholderiales; family Casimicrobiaceae; genus VBCG01. Next base: position 13,592 of record JANNNM010000611.1, read on the forward strand.
AACGGTTGCGTTGAGCGGGGTCCGAGTATTGAGGGTTCGACCGGGTGGGTCAACCCGTCATCCGCGCCGCCATCCGCATGGCCGACGCGGGCCAGCCGATGCAGAACTAGATGGGCTGGTGCATCGACGTGCGATGGAGACGCGGTGCGGCGGCGGTCGGCGCGGCGGGTGCGTCGAAACCGCGCGTCCAGCGCTGCAGGTAGCCGACGCTGGCCAGCGTGACGCCGG
>JANNNM010000623.1:0-2577 GCA_031398535.1 Betaproteobacteria bacterium
ACTCGTCGATGCTGATGTCAGCATACGCCAGCAGCGCCAGGCAGCCGGAGATGGTCTCGGTCAGGTTGTGCGGCGGGATGTTGGTGGCCATGCCGACCGCAATGCCGGACGACCCGTTGATCAGCAGGTTGGGCAGCCGCGACGGCAGCACCGTCGGCTCCAGTTCCTTGCCGTCGTAGTTCGGCGCGAAATCGACCGTGTCCTTGTCGATGTCGGCCAGCAGCTCGCCCGCGATCTTCTGCAGGCGACACTCGGTGTACCGGTAGGCCGCCGCCGAATCGCCGTCGACCGACCCGAAATTGCCCTGCCCGTCGATCAGCGGGTACCGGAGCGAGAACTCCTGCACCATTCTGACCAGCGCCTCGTAGGTGGCGCTGTCGCCGTGGGGGTGGTACTTGCCCAGCACGTCGCCGACCACGCGCGCGCACTTCACGTACGGCCGCGAGTGGGTGATGTTGGCTTCGTGCATCGCGAACAGGACCCGCCGATGGACCGGCTTCAAACCATCCCGGACATCCGGGAGCGCCCGGCCGACGATCACGCTCATTGCGTAATCGAGGTAGGAATGGCGCATCTCGGCTTCGAGACTGACCGGAATTGTTTCTTTGGCGAACTGCTCCATCGTGGCCTTTGTGCAGGAGAATTGAGCGAAACAGGGTCAACATCGGGGCGAACGGCAAAAGCGCCTCAGGCGACCCATTTCGGGGCCGAGCCGGCTTCTCCGACGTTGTTTTCCGGTGCCCGGACCGGCACGAGTCCATCCGGAGGCCCTTGAATTCATGAAATTTTATCACGGCGTTGTATCGCCGCGACAGTTGGCTGGCGCAATGCTTTCCGGACCGGGTTTTTTTTGCTGTGGGAAAACCCCTGTGCTATATTCGTCGGGGAGATAAAGCACCTGTCGCGGCTGCCCACGTGGTGCCGCGCAAAAGTTTTAAGTTCGTACATAACTTGTTCAAAACCAAAGCCAAAGGGGTGAAACAATGACTCGACGTCTCGTCTCCGGTGCCGTTGCCGGCCTGTTCGCCGCGGCCTTCGCCGGCGGTGCGGTCGCACAAACGAAGGGGTATGTGCCCGGAACGGCGCCGTGCTCGCCCGGGTATGTCTGCAATGCGTACCCGACGCCGACTGATGGTGTTGTAAAGAGTGGCGTGTACAACAGCTCGGCCGGCCTGTCCGGCAACCTGTGCTACCGCCAAGGGTACTGGACCCCGGCCAATGCCACGCTGCAGTGCGACCCGGACCTGGTGCCGAAGCCGCCCGCGCCCGCCCCGGCGCCGGTCGTAGCTCCGCCGCCCCCGCCCGCACCTGCTCCGGCTCCTGCGCCCGCCCCGGCGCCTGCGCCGCAAGTGCAGAAGATCACGCTGGCATCGAAGGCGCTGTTTGACTTCGACAAGGCCGTGCTCAAGCCCGAAGGCAAGGCCGCGATCGACGCGGAAATCATCACGAAGCTGAACCTGATCCAGAAGCTGGAACTGGTGCTCGTGACGGGCCACACCGATCGCATCGGCACGCAGCAGTACAACCAGAAGCTGTCCGAACGTCGCGCCGATGCAGTCCGCGACTACCTGGTCAGCAAGGGCATGCCGAAGGACAAGATCGAAACCCTGGGCATGGGCAAGACTCAACCGATTCCTGGTCTGAATTGCCAGCAGAAGAACATGAAGGAACTGATCGCCTGCCTCGCACCGGATCGTCGCGTGGAAGTCGAAGTCAAGGGCGAGGGCATCATCCGGCGCTAAGCCACCTCGTTCCAGCGAAAAGCCCCGCCTCGTGCGGGGCTTTTCGTTTCTGGGGCACCATGCAACCTTTCCCGCCATCCAGGATCCCGCGTTGAGTTCATTCATTTCCGTAGATCTCCGCATCGATGCCGGCTTCGTCGTGCCGGTGCAGCCCGAAGGCATGCTGAAGGGCCACGCCGTCCTGGTGACCGGCAAGCGCATCGTCGCGATCGTGCCCGTGGCCGAGGCCGACGCGCACTATGCCGCGAAGGAAACGCTGGTCCTGCCCGGACACGTGCTGATCCCGGGCCTCGTCAATGCGCACACCCATGCGGCCATGACGCTGCTGCGCGGCATCGCGGATGACGTGCCGCTGCTGCCGTGGCTGCGGCAGCACATCTGGCCGCGCGAAGCGCGTTACGTGGCGCCCGACTTCGTCTTCGACGGCACGCTGCTGGCGGCCGCCGAGATGCTCAAGGGTGGTACCACCACCTGCGCCGACATGTATTTCCATCCGGCGGATGCAGCGCGCGCATTCGAAGCAGCGGGCATGCGCGCGGTGCTGGGCATTCCGGTGCTCGACTTCCCGACGCCCTACGCGGCCGATGCCGATGCCTACCTGCAGCATGGCCTGGCAGCGCGCGATGCGTTTGCGCAGGCGCCGCGGCTGCGCTTTGCGCTGGCGCCCCACGCGCCCTACACGGTGGGCGACGACACATGGCGCAAGATCCTGATGTTTGCGCGCCAGCTCGACCTGCCGATCGTGACGCACCTGGCCGAAACGCGCACCGAGGTGGAGGACGCATTGCGCGCCACGGGCGTCACACCGTTGGCGCGCCTGCATGCGCTCGGCGTG
>JANNNM010000624.1:0-2739 GCA_031398535.1 Betaproteobacteria bacterium
GTGAGGCCGATGCCGCTGGTGCCGCCGTGGATCAGCATCGTCTCGCCGGGCTTGAACTGGATCCGGTCGAAGAGGTTGTACCAGACGGTGTAGAAATTCTCCGGGATGACGGCGGCTTCGCGCAGCGTGAGACCTTCCGGCACCGGCAGGCAGAATCCCGCGGGCGTGGCACAGTACTTCGCGTAGCCGCCCCCCGGCGTGAGCGCACAGACGATAGCGCCGACTTTCGGCGTCGCGACGCCATCGGCAACGGCGACAACGCGGCCGGACACTTCCAGCCCCACGATCGGCGACGCATCGGCCGGCGGTGGATACGCACCTGAGCGCTGCAGGCAATCCGGGCGGTTGACCCCGGCATAGGCCACCTCGATCAGCACCTCGCCGGCTTTCAATGCCGGCAGCGGGCCGGTGGCGGGGATCAGCACATCGGGCGGGCCGGGCTCGCGGATCGCGACGTACGGCATCGAAGCGGGTAGGGTCATCGGATTCATCAATAAAGGACCTGCACGTTTTCAGGGGCGAGCCACGCGCGCAGCCGCTCGAGCAGCGCGTCGTCCAGGTTGACCTGCCATGCCTGTGACAGCATGACTTCGCCGGCTATGCGGTCGTTGCGATACGCGACGATGATCGGCGTGCTGCCGGGACGAAACGGCTGCAGGATCTCGGCAAGCTTGTCCGTCGAGGCATTGCCGTTGCACGCAAGCTTCAACCCCCGCGCATGCTTGCGGCGTACCGTGGCCAGGTCGAAGATATTCTCGGTGATGATGCGCAGGCCCTGCATCTCGCCGTCGTCCGTCATCCGCGACGACACCTTGACCTCGGCGATGACCAGCTGGTCCTCGCGCAGCAACGCGCGCGAGGCGTCGAAGACCTCGGCGTACACCATGAGTTCCGCGCTGCCATGCCCGTCGTCGAGCGTGACGAAGGCCATCTTGCCGCGACGCCCCGACTGCACGCGCATCTGCGTGACGATGCCCGCGACCAGCACTGTGCCCTGGCGGGGCGCGAGACTGGCAATCGTCGTGCGGACGATCGGCGCGAGTTCCGCAGCATAACCGGCGAACGGATGCCCGGACAGGTAGAAGCCGATCGCGTTCTTCTCGTGCGTCAGGCGTTCGGCGTCCGTCCATTCCCGCGCAGCCGTCAGGCCCATCGACGGTGCCGCGCCTTCCTCGCCGAACAACGACACCTGCGCGGCGTTGGCTTCGGCGTGCTCGGCCGCTTCCAGCGCGATGCCGACGGTGGCCAGCAATGCCGCGCGACGCGGTTCGACCGCATCGAAGGCGCCGGCACGCACCAGCGCCTCCACCACGCGGCGATTGACCGCGCGCTTGTCCACGCGCCGGCAGAAGTCGAAGAGATCGCGGAACGGTCCGCCCGCTTCGCGCGCGGCCACCACCGCCTGGATGGCGGCCTCGCCGGTGCCCTTGATGCCGCCCAGGCCGTAGCGGATCTGCGTGGTGTCGACCGGCTCGAAGCGATAGTTCGACGCGTTGACGTCCGGCGGCAACACCTGCAGGCCCTGCGCGTGCACGTCGTCGCGGAAGCTCCGCACCTTGTCGGTGTCGTCCATGACCAGCGACAGGTTGGCCGCCATGAACGCGGCCGGATGATGCGCCTTGAACCACGCCGTCTGGTACGCGACCAGCGCATAGGCGGCGGCGTGCGCCTTGTTGAAGCCGTAGCCGGCGAACTTCTCCATCAGGTCGAAGAGCAGCGTGGCCTTGACCGGCGTGACGCCGTTCTTCGTGGCGCCGTCGACGAAGATGGTGCGATGCTTGGCCATTTCCTCAGGCTTCTTCTTGCCCATGGCCTTGCGCAGCAGGTCGGCGCCGCCCATCGTGTAGCCGCCGATCTCCTGCGCGATCTTCATCACGTGCTCCTGGTACACCATCACGCCGTAGGTCTCGGCAAGGATGGGCTCCAGGCGGGGATCGGGGTACGCGCTGCGCTCGCGGCCGGATTTGCGCGCGACATAGTCGGGGATCAGTTCCATCGGACCCGGCCGGTACAGCGCCACCAGCGCGATGATGTCCTCGAAGCGATTGACCGGCGCCTGCTTCAGCAGCTCGCGCATGCCGCGCGATTCGAACTGGAACACGGCGGTGGTGTTGACCTTGCGGAAGATATTGAAGGCCGCCTGGTCGTCGAGCGGCAACCGTTCGAGGTCCACCTCGGCCGCCGGGTCGAGCATGCGCACGTAGCGCACCGCCCAGTCGAGGATCGTCAGCGTGGTCAGGCCGAGGAAGTCGAACTTGACGAGCCCCACGGCCTCCACGTCGTCCTTGTCGAACTGCGACAGGATGGCGTCGGCATTGGGTTGCACATACAACGGACAGAAATCGGTGAGCTTGCCGGGCGCGATCAGCACGCCGCCCGCGTGCATGCCCACGTTGCGCGGCAGGCCTTCGAGCTGTTCGGCCAACACCAGCAGTTGCCGCACTTCTTCTTCCGCCGCCTCGCGCTCGTTGATCAGCGGCTCGACATCGCGGGCGTAGATGTAGCTGGGGTCGCTGTCGTCGGTGCGGCGCTTCAACGTGACCACCTTGCCGGGCTGGAACGGGATCAGCTTGGCAATGCCGTCGACGAACATGTAGGGCAGGTCCAGCACGCGGCCCACGTCGCGTACCGCGGCCTTGGCCGCGAGCGTGCCGAAGGTGGCGATCTGCGCGACCGAATCCGCGCCGTACTTCTTCTTGACGTAGTCGATGACGCGGTCGCGTCCATCCTGGCAGAAAT
>JANNNM010000651.1:0-2148 GCA_031398535.1 Betaproteobacteria bacterium
CCTGCTGCGACATCTTTCCTGCGCTGCGGCACCTGCTGCCGCGCGAATGCGAGAACATGTCGGGCGGCGAGCTGCAGATGGTGTCGATCTCGCGCGCGCTGGTCGGCGCGCCGGGCCTCATGCTTTTCGACGAGCCCAGCCAGGGACTGGCGCCCAAGGTGGTGCAGGACGTGATGCGCACCGTGGTGCGGTTGAAGGCGACGGGCGTGGCGTGCCTGGTTGTCGACCAGAACGTGCGCACGGTGCTGGACATCGCCGATCGCGTCTACGTGCTGCACGGCGGCCGCGTCCTGCACGTGGGCACCGGCGCTGCGCTGTGCGAGGATGCGTCCGCGCGGCAGAACCTCGGCCTGGCCGCCTGACATGACGACATCCACGGTCCCGCTTCTGCACGTCGACGCGCTGGTCAAGCAGTACTACGCGCCCGGCTTTTCGCGGCGCCCCACGTTCACGCTAGCGGCCGACTTCCGTGTCGACACCCCGCAAACCATCGGCGTGCTGGGCCCGAACGGCTCCGGCAAGACCACGCTGTTCGAGCTGATCACCGGCAGCAACGCGCCGACGTCGGGCCGCGTGCTGGTCGAGGGCCGCGAGATCCACAAGGTGCGCTACAACGAGCGCGATCGTCTCGCGATCCACTACCACCAGAGCTACCAGGTGCGCTCGTTCCGCCGCACGCGTCCTGCCTTCATGATGGAACCGGCCGGCCGCACGCGTCCGCTGGTGCATCTCTTCGACGAGCCGCAGTTCTCGGTGCAGGACGGCTACATCGGCTTCATGCTCGACTTCTTCGCGCGGTTGCGGCGCGAAGGGCACGTGGTGCTGCTGTGCGTGCACCCGAACGAGCCGTTCCATCTCGAGATTCTGAGGCAGGCCTGCGAGCGCTACGTGTTCGTGCAGAAAGGCGGCATCACGCAGTTCGATTCATTCGATGCGTTGGCGGCCGATCCGGGCGCGCGCACCTACCTCGGCGCGCTGGCGCCGCCCCTGGCAGCCTGACTACACCCGCGCGCCGGGCGCCAGCAGCTCCAGCGTCTCCGGGTGCCGCCGCATCCACGCGCGCACGTAGGAACACTGCGGCACCACCTTGAAGCCGTTGGCGGCCGCGTAGTCGAGCATCGCCTCGACCAGCGCGCCGGCGATGCCGCGGCCTTCGAGTTGCGGCGCGACTTCGGTGTGCACCAGATGCAGCGTGTTGCCGATGCGCTGGTACACGGCCTCGCCGTGCGCGCCGTCCACCGTCGTCTCAAAGCGGTGCGCATCGAGGTTGTGGCTGACGTCGATGGGGGGTGTCGATTCAGGCATCGGAGGCGGACGGGTCGCGGTGGCGGAACCATCGATTGTAGCGGCAGCCGGAGGCATCGGCCCATTGCGGCGCGCCGCGGCGCGGTACCATCGTCGCACCACGACCCGGTTGCCATCGATGTTCGATCTCCTGCGCTCGCCTGACTGGGGCACCCTCTACGTTGCCAGCGAATGGATCGTCCGGATCGGGGCGCTGTTCTATGTCCCGCAGCGCCGCCCCCCCAACGCCGCGCGCGCGTGGCTGCTGCTGATCTTCTTCCTGCCGTGGGTCGGCCTGCTGATGTACCTGCTGATCGGCCGCGCCTACCTGCCGCGCCGCCGCGTGGAGGTGCAGCGGCAGATCTATGAGCTGATCCGGCGCATCGCGCCGCGTCCCGCGCAATTCGATGCCGGCGTCGCGCACGCGGTGACGCCCGAGCTGCTGCCCGCGTTGCGTCTGGCCGACCAGCTCTCGGAGTTTCCGGTCACCGGCGGGAACCATTTCGAACTGCTGCCCCTGTACAGCGCGGCGCTCGATCGCATCGCCGCCGATGTCGATGGTGCCAGGCGCTACGTGCACATGCTGTTCTACATCTTCGAGAACGACGACACCGGACGCATGGTGGCCGCTGCGCTCGTGCGGGCGGCCCGGCGCGGCGTGGCGGTGCGCGTGCTGATGGACGCGATCGGCTCGCGCGGTGGGCTGAAGGGCTTGGGCCCCGGCCTGCGCGAAGCGGGCGCTGAAGTGGTGGCGATGATGCCGCTGCGCCTGTGGGGCCCGAACGCGGCACGCTTCGATTTGCGTAACCATCGCAAGATCGTCGTAATCGACGGCGCATGCGCGTTCTTCGGCTCGCAGAACAT
>JANNNM010000647.1:0-1814 GCA_031398535.1 Betaproteobacteria bacterium
TGTCGACGATGATGGCCAGGTCCTGCCGCGCGTCGCCCGGCGGCGTCAACGCCTGCCGGCCGAGTTGCACGGTTCGGTCGGTGTTCGTGAACGTGCCGGTCTTTTCGGGGAACGCGGACGCCGGCAGCACGACATCGGCCAGGTACGCCGTCTCGGTCAGGAAGATGTCCTGCACGACCAGCATCTCGAGGTCGGCCAGTGCGGCACGCGCGTGCTGCACGTCCGGGTCGGACATCGCCGGGTTCTCGCCCATGATGTACATGCCGCGGATGGTGCCCGCATGCACGGCGTCCATGATCTCGACGACGGTCAGGCCCGGCTTCGGGTCGAGCGGCGTGTCCCACAGCGCTTCCATCCGCGCGCGCCACACCGGCTCGTCGATCCGGTGGTAGTCGGGCAGCATCATCGGGATGAGGCCGCAGTCGGAAGCCCCCTGCACGTTGTTCTGTCCGCGCAGCGGATGAAGACCGGTGCCGGGACGCCCGACCTGCCCCGTCATCAGCGCCAGCGCGATCAGGCAACGTGCGTTGTCGGTGCCGTGGATGTGCTGCGAGATGCCCATGCCCCACAGGATGATCGACGCCTTCGACGATGCGTAAAGGCGCGCCACTTCCCGGATCGTGTCGGCAGGAACGCCGCAGAGCGGTGCCATGGCCTCCGGACTCATGCCTTCGACGTTGGCGCGCAGTTCCTCGTAGCCGGTGGTGCGCGCACGGACGAAGGACTCGTCGACAAGGCCTTCATGCACGATCACATGCATCAGCGCATTCAGCAGCGCCACGTCGGTGTCGGCGCGGAATTGTAGGAAGTGCGTGGCGAGCCGCGCCAGGTCGGAGCGGCGCGGATCAGCAATGACCAGCTTGCTGCCGTTCTTCACCGCATTCTTGATCCACGTGGCGGCCACCGGATGATTCACGGTCGGGTTGGCGCCGATGATGAAGATCACCTCGGCGTCGAGCACGTCCATCACCGGGTTGGAGACGGCCCCCGAGCCGATGCCCTCCAGCAGCGCCGCCACGCTCGAGGCGTGGCACAGCCGCGTGCAGTGGTCGACGTTGTTCGAGCCGAAACCGGTGCGCACCAGCTTCTGGAACAGGTAGGCCTCCTCGTTCGAGCCCTTGGCCGAACCGAAGCCGGCCAGTGATTTCTTGCCATGCGTGTCGCGCAGCTTCGCGAGCGTGCCGCCGGCCAAGGCCAGTGCCTCTTCCCATGTGGCTTCGCGGAACACGGACAGCGGGTCGGCCGGATCCATCGTGAAGTCGGCGGACTTCGGCACGCCGGCCTTGCGGATCAGCGGCTTCGTCAGGCGCTGCGGATGGTGCACGTAGTCGAAGCCGAAACGGCCCTTCACGCACAGCCGCTCTTCGTTGGCCGGGCCGGCGCGGCCCTCGACGCGGACGATTGTATTGTCCTTGACGTGATAGGTGAGCTGGCAGCCCACGCCGCAGTACGGACACACGGATTCCACGGTCTTGTCGGCGGTGACGAGATACGCGTCGCGCGCCGGCGCCAGCGCGCCGGTGGGACACGCCTGCACGCATTCGCCGCAGGCGACGCACGAGCTGTCGCCCATCGGGTCGCCTTCGTCGAACACGATCGCCGAGGCGCCGCCGCGAAAGGCATAGCCGATCACGTCGTTGACCTGCACTTCGCGGCACGCGCGCACGCAGCGCGTGCACTGGATGCAGGCATCGAGGTTCACCGTCATCGCCGGATGCGAGAAGTCGGCCGCCGGCTGCGCGCGCGGCGTGAAGCGCGGCTTGCCGATACCGAGCTTGCGCTGCCACAGCGCCAATTCGGAGTCGGGCTTGTAG
>JANNNM010000673.1:0-4213 GCA_031398535.1 Betaproteobacteria bacterium
GTTGTGGTGACGCGGCGGGTCAATGGTGGCCAGTCACCCGGCTAGCTTCGTACCTGATCGAGGAATGACGCCGCCTGACGTGGCGTACACAGTTCATGCCAGCACAGGTGGGCATACTCCGGACTGGCGCGCAACCGCGAAAACTTGGTCTGGTTCTTTCCGTAGGTCGTGAATGACCATAGCAGGATGCTCTCCCGCGACAGGAAGGTCATCCTGAACGACTCGCGGTTGCCCGCCCATAGTTGCTCGCGCCCGACGATCCGCCCCACCGTGCGCCGGATGACCTGTGAAAAAACGACGGGTCGGCTGAAGTTCAGCCACACGATATCCGTTGCCGCCGGCCAGACGGCGTCGCGCACCGCACTGTAGTTGCCATCCACGACCCAGCGCTCGCCTGACGTTGCTTCACGCGTGGCGCGCTCGAACACCTCCGGCGCACGCGGAGTCCAGTGGGGGCCCCAGTGCAACTGGTCGAGTTCGACATGGGGCGCACCAAGCACTGCTGCGAGTTGTGCCGCGAAGTGGGTCTTGCCGGTGCCGCTGGTGCCGACGACGACGATGCGCTTTGCGGTCAATGTCAGCACGGCCCCCACGGCGACGATCAACGATGCTGGTCGACGAGGATCGGATTGCCGTCGGGGTCGATCGCGATGAAAGTGGTGAAGCCGAACTTCTCGTAGAACGCGCGGGATGCTTCGATGTCCTTGACGTTCAGGCTGATCAAGAATGCGCCGAGTTTCATGGTGCGATCTCCTTCAATGCGACGTTGGGGAGGTTGTGGCATCGATGCGGCAGTCCGCGACGAGGGCGCCTGGACGAGTATTCGGAAATCGACGCCGGGCGTCAACGGACGAAATTGGAAAGGGTGGGGTCCGGGTCCCTGGGGAACGCGTTCCGCCGTGCGCTGGATGGTTCCAGTTAGAATCATGGCATGCGCATACGACTGACGCGTTGGACGGCGTTGTTCCTGCTGGTGATGTCCGGTGCGGCCTATGGCGCGCAGGTCGGTTCGATGTTCTGCGTTGCCGATGCGCAAGGGGCCCCGTCATTGATCGTTGCCGTTACGTTGCCCCCAGCACAACAGCCGGATGCCGGTTCCAGCGAGGCGTGCCCGCTGGCCACGTTGGCGGAGTTCGTGGCCTCACCGATGGTGATGTCGCCGCCGGCATTGGCAAGTGCAACGCGCGCGGCCTACGTCGCGCCGCTCTACCTGTCGCCGCGCTATCGCGTGGACCCCGAACCGCCGACGAAGCCGCCTTCGGCCTGAATCGCGTTGGCTGTCCGCGGCGTCAGCGCCCGGCGTTGATGCCGGCATGCGGGTCATGTCGGCACCCCATCCGTCTTTCCACTTCGGCGACGCGTTGCGCGGCGCAAAGGATCATCGTGAACACATCCATCCCTCGTATTCTCATTCTGGCGGGTCTCCTGGCCGGCGTTGCCGGTCTGGGGTTCTACTCACTGCAACATTCGGTAGCGACAGGCCAACCGACGTTGCAAGCCGCCGCACTCGCCGCACGCAGTTCCCCCACCCTGGGTCCGGCAGACGCCAAGGTTCAACTCGTCGAATTTCTTGATCCCGCCTGCGAAGGCTGCCGCGCCTTCTACCCGATCGTGAAGGAAATCATGGCGCAGAATCCGGGCAAGCTGCGCCTCATCGTGCGCCATGTCCACTTCCACAAAGGTGCCGACTTTGCCGTGAAGGTGCTCGAGGCCTCGCGCAAGCAGGGGAAGTACTGGGAAACGCTGGATGCGTTGTTCACCCGGCAATCGCAGTGGGCCGTCAACCATGTCGCGCAACCGAAGCAGGTGCTGGCGATCGCAGCAAGTCTGGGACTCAACATGGAGCAGCTGGAGCGCGACATGAACTCGCCGGAAGTGGCGCAGGCGATGGCGCAGGACATGGCGGATGCGAAGACGATCAAGGTGCAGCAGACACCGGATTTCTACATCAACGGCAAGCGCCTCGATCCGTTCGGCGCCGATCAGCTGCGCGCGCGCATCCGCGAGGAAGTGGCGGCGGCGTATCGATAGTCAAAAACAAAAGGCCCTGATCGCTCAGGGCCTTTGTCTTGAAACAGTGGTGGAGACGAGGAGGATCGAACTCCCGACCTCCGCATTGCGAACGCGGCGCTCTCCCAGCTGAGCTACATCCCCACAAGGGGCACGATTATAGCCGGAACGGGGGTTTGCCGTAAACTTGTGCATTCCGCCCCCGCCAAGCCCTTACCGGCGGCGGGGTTGGGTTTGCCCGACGTCGCACCCACGTAGCTCGCCCGAACCCCGAAGCGCGCCATGACCCAGCTGATCGACCTCATCCAGTACTACGGCCTCGCGTTCGTGTTCATCAACGTGCTGGCCCTGCAGGCGGGCCTGCCGCTGCCGGCCTATCCCACGTTGATCATTACGGGTGCATTGGCCGCACGCGGCGGCGCGTCGCTGCATGCGCTGCTGGCCACGGCGGTGGTGGCGTCGCTGATCGCGGACCTCGGCTGGTACGTCGCGGGCCGCCGCTACGGCAGCAAGGTGCTGAAGACGATCTGCAAGGTGTCGCTGTCGCCCGATTCATGCGTGCGCCAGACCGAATCGATCTTCATGCGCTTTGGCGCGACGTCGCTGACCGTCGCCAAGTTCATTCCGGGGTTCGCCTCCGTGGCCACCTCGATGGCGGGGGTGGTCAAAGTGCCGCTATGGAAGTTCATCGTGTTCGACGCGGCGGGCGCGGCGCTGTGGTCGGGTGTCGCGATCGGACTGGGCTATGTCTTCCGCGAAGCCATCAACGATGTGCTGGTGGTATTCGAGACGATGGGCCGCATCGGCCTCTGGTTGATTGCCGGGGCGTTCGTCATTTATGTGATCGCCAGGTGGTGGCAGCGCGAACTTTTCATCTGGCGCTTGCGGATGGACCGCATCTCCGTCGATGAACTGCACGAGATGATGGCGGCCAATCGCGCGGCGACGGTGATTGATGTCCGCGCCCCTGCGATGCAGTTGCTGACGGGTAGCATTCCCGGCGCGATCACGGTGGACCCGAAGAACCTGCGCGTCGAACTGCTGGCGATCGAGCCGGAGCAGGAAGTGATCGTCTACTGTGCGTGCCCCAACGAGTACACGGCGGCTGCGGTGGCGAAGGTGCTGATCCAGCACGGTTTCACGCGCGTGCATCCGCTGCTGGGCGGCATCGACGCGTGGATCGCGGCCGGCCACCCGGTACATCGGCCGCAGTAAACCGCGTGGCAATAGTTTTGTAGGCGAGGCTTCAGCCTCGCAGGTTTGCCGGCGACATACCCGCGAGGCTGAAACCTCGCCTACAAGCCGTCCTGGCGGATCCCGGGTGCTTACGCAAACTGAGGGCTTAGCACCACCCCACCCGCCGCATTGTCCTCGACCACACACTGGATGAAGTGCAGCGTGGTGACCACGGGGCGATTCAGCACGAACGGATAGATGTCCGGCGGCCCCATGCTGCGCGCGGTTTCGTTCAGCACGGCGGTCAGCACCACCCACGCATTGGGCGCTGGATCGATTCGAGCAGGCGTGGCAGGCAGGCGTGACCGGAACTTCCCGAGGCGGCGAGGTTCGGCTGACGTTGAACTAGGATTGATCGACGGGTTTCGGATCGGCGTATCGCGGCGGCTGCGCGGCGTGAAGCGAAGAGGTTGATGCCAATTGATCGGCTCCGGAAATCAGGGTGGCGACACCACCACAAGGTGCGAAACAGGGCCTCAACGGGGTAGAGCGTAGCAGTCCCACCCTCGAGTGGACGTCGAGTGCTTCTAGCGCATGAGGCGCCGGGAGCTTTCGCGTACGCATTCGATAAACTCAGCCGACCGTCGCGAGCGCTCACCCGATTTCGGTACCAAGATGCCGATGGTGATGTGGGATGCTGGCTCCAACGGGCGAAATGTCACCTCTGGATAGTTTGCGACATGGTCCGGAAGGGGTCTTGCGACGATCGCAATGCCGACGCGGCGCGCGACCAAGCTGCACGCGATCTCCTGGTTACGGACCGTCACACGACGAGTGACGGCGAGCCCGCTCGCCTGCAGCAGCCTTTCGGTTGCCAGGCCGATCTGAGACCCGTCGGTGTTCGTGATCAGATCCTCGTCCTGTAGCTTCTGCAGGCATAGGCGATCCGAACTGGCAAAAGGGTGGTCCTGCCGCATTGCACAAAGCAATTCGAACTGTCCGAGCTCCTCCACCGAAACCATCGGAC
>JANNNM010000648.1:0-6507 GCA_031398535.1 Betaproteobacteria bacterium
CATGACGGGGGAATGATGATGAAACGACTATTGCTGCTGTTCGCGCTCGGTGCCTCCGCTTGTGAGCGCGAAGCGCCGGAGGACACCGCCGCACCCGCGTAGATCAGGAAGCCGGTCGCAAGCGCAGTGACGAAGTGCGCGCGAGTGAATTGCAGCAAGGCATCGCGGTTGGCCTTGATCGTGTCAAGTGTCAGGTACTGCTGTCCGCCCAGAGCAAAGAATGCGGCGATGCCGCCGACGAACACGACCAGCAGCGCGATCCGCAGCGTCCGGTTGCCGGCGGCGGCGCTGGCCGGCGGGGGCGCGGGCGCCGCCATGTCAGGTCCCCTGCAAGCCGAAGATGCGCTTGATCCACGCCTTCGACGTCGGTGTCAGACCTTCCTTCATCCGCTGGTCCGCCACGCGGCGATTGATCATCGCCCACGTCGGGTACGCATGGATCACGCCGGAAACATCCTTGGCGCGCAGGCCCTTGCCCAGTGCCAGCCCGTATTCGGCGATCAGTTCACCTGCATGCGAACCCACGATGGCGGCGCCCAGGAGCTTGCCCCTGGGGTCGGTGACAATCTTGGCGAAGCCCTCCGTTTCGCCTTCCGCGCGCGCACGGTCGATGTCGTCGAACGGAAACCGGTACACGCGATGCGGGATGTTGCGCTGCTGGGCTTCAGTCTCGGAAAGCCCCACCCGTGCCAGCTCCGGGTCAGTGAACGTGCACCATGGCACCAGGGAGGAGGGCTTCGTCCACCAGAGCTTGAAGAGCGCATGCCGCAGCACGACGCCGGCGTGGTGTTCCGCGACGTGCGTGAACTGGAATCCGCCGGCGACATCGCCGACGACATAGATGTGCGGGTTGGTCGTGCGCAGATGCTCGTCGACGACGATGCGCGCGTCATCCACGCGCACGCCGGCGGCATCGAGGCCCAGGCCCTCGGAATTGGCGCGGCGGCCCGCGGCCAGCAGCAGGTGCGAGGTGGCCACCGTATGCTCGCTGCCATCCTTCAATTTGAGCTTCGTGGTGATTGCGCCCCTGGTTCCGCCAACACCGGCAATCGTCGTCTCAAAGTGGCGCGCGATGCCATCGGCCTGCAACTGTTGGTCGACGACGGCGGCAAGGTCGGCATCCTCGCGCGGCAGGATGCGCGGCGCGATGTCGACCATCGTGACCTGGGTGCCAAGCCGCTGCAATGCCTGCGCCAGCTCGCAACCGATGGGGCCGCCGCCCACGACCAGCAGCGACGGCATCGGTTCGCGGACGTCGAACAGGGTTTCATTGGTGAGGTACGGCGTGCCCTCGATGCCGGGGATCGGCGGCACGCCGGGACGCGAACCCGTTGCGATCACGAACGTGCGGGCGGTGAGCGTGCGGCCGTTGACGACGAAGGCTTGCGGACTGACAAAGGCCCCGTCGCCGAAAATCACGTCGATGCCGAGGCCGCGGAAGCGCTCCGGACTGTCGTTGGGCTCGATGCCGGCGATGACGCCTCGTACGCGTTCCATCACGCGCGCCAGGTCCACGTGCGGCGTGGCGGGGGGAATGGCCCAGCGGTCGGCATGCTGCATCTGCCACGCGATGCGCGCGGACTTGAGCAGCGATTTGGATGGCACGCAGCCATACCACAGGCAATCGCCGCCCAGCCGGTGCTTCTCGACCAGCGCCACCTTGGCGCCAAGTGCGCTGCCGCCCGCGGCCACCACCAGGCCGCCGGCGCCGCCACCGATCACGACGATATCGAATTCCGGCTTGGCCAACGATGATCTCCGGGAGCTTGCGTGGCTGGGACGACGACCGGAGTCCGGTGCATCGGGCTCTTGGTCGTACGGGAACGCCCGATATTACCGCCTGAACCAGCGGCGCATGGTCGGGGGGCGCGGCGCAGCGGGCACCGGGGCGGCGGGGGGCGCCGACACCAGCTGCGTCACCATCTCGGCGACTGAATAGGAGCGCGACAGGTCGCCGAACAGTGCCGCGTTGCGATCGTGCGAGAGCTGCGTGCGAACGTGATAGTGCGCCTCGGCCAGCCGCAGTGTGGCGCCGCGAACCTCTGCCTCGCGCGCGACGTCCGCCAGCATGCGCGCCGTGGAGAGATCGATGTCCGTCGTGAACGATAGATCGACGACGATCGCCCGCAGCGACGACGGATGGCTGGCGGTGAACGTGCGGATGCGTTCCTGCACGGCGTCAGCGTTGAAGTACAGCAACGCCGCGTTGGCGCGGAAGATCAGGATGCCCGGTACGTCCTGCACTTCCGGGTGCCGCATGAAGGCCGCAAACGCATCGGTGCCGGGGAAGCGGCCCAGCACCACGCATTCGGGCGAGGCGAGGCGGCGGATCAGCATGGCCAGCGAAAATACGGCGGCCACCAGCACGCCTTCGAGGATGCCCAGCACGAGCACGGCCAGGATCGTGAGCACGGCGATCACGAATTCGGAGGTGCCGATGCGCCACAACTGGCGCAATTCGTCGAAGCGGAACATGCCGATCACCGAGGCCAGCACCAGTGCCGCCAGCAACGGCTGCGGCAGCCGCACGAAGAAGCCGGTGAGCCAGATCAGCACGACGATCATCCACAGCGAACACACGACACCCGACAACGGCGTGCGCGCGCCGGCCTGGTCGTTGACGAGCGACTGCGACAGGCCGCCGCCGGATGGAAAGCCCTGGCCGAAGGCGACGGCCACGTTGGCGGCGCCGAGGCCCAGCAGTTCACGATTCGGATCGATGGCGTAGCCGTGCCGCGAGGCCAGCAGGCGCGCCGCGGCGATGCCTTCGTTGAAGGCCAGCAGGAAACAGGCGAACGCGAGCGGCAGCAGCGTGTTCAGGTCTTCCCACGTCAAGGCGGGCACGTGCAGCGATGGCAGCCCGGCGGGGATGGCGCCCACGCTGGCGATGCGCAGGTTTTCATAGCCGGGGATCGACGCCACGCCGATGGCGAGGATCACTACCATCAGCGACACCGGCCACACGGTCTGGCGCCATTGGCCCAGCAGCAGCAGCAGGTAGGCGACCAGGCCCAGGATCAGCGATGGCGCGTGCGCGTTCTCGACGTTGCGGATGACGTTGAACAGCGTGCCTTCGAAGCCGCGGCCGGCGGCGGGGATGCCGAAGAGCAACGGCAACTGGCTGACGCCGATCACCACGCCGGCGCCGATCTTGAAGCCCGTCAGTACGGTTTCCGAGACGAAGTGGACGACGCCGCCCCAGCGCATGGCCCATGCGCCGAGCGCGATGGCGCCCGTCAGCAGCGCGGCCGTACCCGCCAGTGCCATGTAGCGCGACGGGTCGGCCACGGCCAGCACGCCGAGGCTGGTGGCGACGGTCAGCGCGACGGAAGACGTCGGCCCCAGTGCCAGTTGCCGCGACGTGCCGAAGAGCGCGTAGGCGATCCCGGCCATCAGATAGCAGTAGAGGCCGGTCTGGACGGGCATGCCGGCCAATTGCGCATAGGCGATCGAACTGGGCACCGCGAAGGCGGCCAGCGTCGTGCCACTGATGAGGTCGGCGCGGGCGGTGGCGCGGTTGGTGGTGGCCATCCACGGCACGAGGCGCGCGAGGCGCGTGAGGGCGGTGGAGGGAAGGGTGGAAGGCGCGGGCATCGACGGAACGGCCATGCAGGACAGGAGCGATTGTAGGCGAGGGTTCGGCCAAAGCGTGGCGTGGTTTTGCGTGGATCGCATGCAGGCCACGGTGCGGCCCTCTGCTTTGGGTCGTTTGGTCCCCTGAACGGGGACACGACCCAAAGCGCCGCGCCGCCCCCTGACCTGCATGCTCTACCGTCAGGCGCGCGCCTGCGTGCTGCTATGGCTTTTCCTGTCGTGCCTAATGAAAATCCCGCGAATGTGTCGGCAGCGCGCCCAGCAGCGGCGACAGGTCGACGAGCCGTCCGGCAATCAGGTGCACGACATCGCCTTCGCGTTCGACGCGGCCGTAGACGCCCATCAAGCGCGACCCCAGCAGCTCGCGGCGCTGGCGGTCGGAGAGATCGCGCCACACGATCACGTTGGTGGAACCCGTTTCGTCCTCGAGCGTGACGAACACGACGCCGCTGGCGGTATCGGGCCGCTGGCGGCCCACGACGATGCCGGCGGCGCGCGCGAGGCGACCGTGCGGCGTGCGCAGGATGTCGGCGGCGGTGATCATGCGCCGTGCCGCAAGCTGCGCGCGCAGCAGTGCCACCGGGTGGCGCCCCAGCGTGAGGCCCAGCGCGCGATAGTCGGCCATGATGTCCTGGCCTTCGGTGGGCGCGTCGAGGTCCGGTGCGGTTTCGTTGAACGTGGTACCTGCCAGCAGCGGCGGCAGTTTCTCGACGCCGGCCACGTCCCACACCGCCGCATGCCGGTGGCCCGCCAGCGTGGCCAACGCACCTGCCGCGGCCAGGGCGGTGAGATCGCGGCGGTCGAGCTGCGCGCGATGCGCGAGATCGGCGACGTCGGCGAAGGGGCGCGTGGCGCGTGCGGTGACGATGCGCTTCGCGCTGTCTTCCTTGAGGCTGGTGACAAGACGCAGCCCGAGGCGCAGCGATGGCAAAAAAGGGGTCAGGTTCGATTTTTCCGCAGAAGCCTTCCCGGCATCCGTCGCCGTCGGCGGAAAAATCGAGCCTGACCCCTTTTTTATGCGACGCACGAGGCTCGCAGTGTTTGCATCGTGTTCCAGTACGCAATCCCAACCACTGACCGTCACATCGACATTGCGGATATCGACGCCATGCCGCCGCGCATCCTGCACCAGCTGTGACGGCGCATAGAAGCCCATCGGCTGCGAATTGATCAGCGCGGCGCAGAACGCGGCGGGGTGGTAGTGCTTCAGCCACGCCGACACATAGACCAGCAGCGAGAAGCTCGCGGAGTGTGATTCCGGGAAGCCGTACTCGCCGAAGCCCAGGATCTGCTGGTAGATCTGACGCGCGAAGGCCTCGGGCAGTCCGCGCGCACCCATGCCGTCGATCAGCCGCTGCTCGAATTTCTCGAGGCCGCCCTTGCGCCGCCACGCGGCCATCGAACGGCGCAGCTGGTCGGACTCGCCCGGCGTGAAGCCTGCCGCGACGATGGCCAGCTGCATCACCTGCTCCTGGAAGATGGGCACGCCCAGCGTGCGCTTCAAAACGCTTTCCACCGCTGGGCTGGGATAGGTGACGGCTTCCTTGCCCTGCCGGCGCTTCAAATACGGATGCACCATGCCGCCCTGGATGGGGCCGGGGCGCACGATGGCCACCTCGATGACCAGATCGTAGAAACATGCAGGCCGCAACCGCGGCAGCATCGACTGTTGCGCGCGCGACTCGATCTGGAACACGCCCACCGTATCGGCGCGCTGGCACATCGCGTAGACGGCGGGGTCCTCGGCCGGGATGTCCTGCATCGCCAGCGGGGCACCGCGCTGCTGGCCGATCATCTTGAGCGCACGCTGGATGGCAGTGAGCATGCCCAGCGCGAGGCAATCCACCTTGAGGAGCCCCATCGCATCGAGATCGTCCTTGTCCCACTGGATGACGGTACGATCCTTCATCGCGGCGTTTTCCACCGGTACCATGCGTTCCAGCAACCCGCGCGCGATGACGAAGCCGCCCACGTGCTGCGACAGGTGCCGCGGAAAGCCCTGCAGCGCGCCGGCCAGCTTGGTGAGCCGCACGACGACCGGATTGTCCGGATCGAAGCCGGCCTCGCGGATGCGCTCGGGCGCGATCACGCGGCCATCCCACCACGCGAACATGCCGGTGAGGCGATCGACCTGCGCGAGGTCGAGCCCCAGCGCCTTGCCCACGTCGCGCACCGCGCTCTTCGGGCGATACGTGATGAGCGTGGCAGCCAGCGCCGCACGATCGCGGCCGTACTTGTTGTAGACGTACTGCATCACCTCTTCGCGGCGCTCGTGCTCGAAGTCGACGTCGATGTCCGGTGGTTCGTTGCGCTCGCGGCTGATGAAGCGTTCGAACAGCATGTTCATCCGCGATGGGTCCACCTCCGTGATGCCCAGCGCGTAGCACACGGCCGAGTTGGCGGCCGAGCCGCGGCCCTGGCACAGGATGTCCTGCGAGCGCGCAAAGGCCACGATGTCGTGCACGGTGAGGAAGTAGGGCTCGTTCTGGAGCTCGGCGATCAGGCCGAGTTCGTGCTCGATATGCCTGCGCACTTCCGGTGGCGTGGCCTCCGCGCGGCGATAGCGGCGGATCAATCCCGCATCCACCAGGTGGCGCAGGTGCCCCGCGGGTGTGGCGCCCGGTGGCACCACTTCCTCCGGGTATTCGTAGCGCAGTTCGTCCAGTGAAAACGTGCAGCGCTGCGCGAGATCGATGGTGGCATCGAGGCATTCGCGCGGATAAAGTGTTGCCAGCCGCGCGCGCGAACGCAGGTGCCGTTCGCCGTTGGGGAAGAGACCGTAGCCGCATTCCGCGAGCGGCGTGCGCAGCCGGATGGCCGTCAGCGTGTCCTGCAGCGCGCGGCGCGCGCGGGTGTGCATGTGCACGTCGCCGGTGGCGATCAGCGGCAGGCCGCACGATTGCGCCAGCTGCT
>JANNNM010000696.1:0-7563 GCA_031398535.1 Betaproteobacteria bacterium
CAGATGGAGGCGCTCGCGCAGCGCTTCCGCGTGCTGCGTTACGACACGCGCGGCCACGGACAATCGGGCGTCACGCCCGGCCCCTATGCCGTCGAAGGCCTCGCGCGCGATGTCCTGGCGCTGGCCGATCACCTGCAGATCGCGCAATTCGATTTCTGCGGGCTTTCGATGGGCGGCATGACGGGCATGTGGCTCGGCGTCCACGCGCCCTCGCGCGTGCGCCGGATGGTGCTGGCCAATACGGCCGCGCGCATCGCCCCGCCGGAGTTGTGGAACGCGCGCATCGAGAAAGTGGCCACCAGCGGCATGGCGTCGATTTCCGATGCGGCGCTGGCGCGCTGGTTCACCAGGCCGTTCCTCGACCGCGAGACGGCGACGATTGCGGCGATGAAGGCGATGATCGAGGCCACGCCCGCCGCCGGTTACATTGCCTGCTGTGCCGCGGTGCGCGACATGGACCAGCGCGACGACGTCGCGCGCATCACGACCCCCACGATGGTGATCGCCGGTACGCAGGACCTGGCCACGCCGCCGGCCGACGGCGCGTTCCTGGCGGAGCGCATCGCGGGCACGCGCTATGTCGAACTCGACGCCGGCCACCTTTCCAACATCGAGCAGGCGCCCGCATTCACGGCCGCCCTGCTCGCCCATTGCACCGCCTGACAAGGATTGCCACCATGGATGACCGCGACCGGTACGACGCCGGGATGAACGTGCGCCGCGCCGTGCTGGGTGACGCACACGTCGATCGATCGATCGCCAACCGCAACGCGTTCAACGAGGAATTCCAGGACCTCATCACCCGCTACGCGTGGGGCGAGATCTGGACGCGTCCGGGCCTGCCACGGCACACGCGCAGCCTGATCACGCTGGCGCTGATGATCGCGCTGAACCGCGGCGACGAGTTCAAGATGCACGTCCGCGCTTCCGCCAACAACGGCGTCACGCGCGACGAGATCAAGGAAGTGATCATGCAGTGCGCGATCTACTGCGGCGTCCCCGCGGCCAACGTCGCGTTCCACCAGGCGCAGGACGTATTCAACGAGATGGACGCGGGGCGCTAGTTCCCCACCATGCCACGCGCTATAGGACTCGCCGCACTGACGGTGCTGGAGCTGACCCCGCCGCAGATGGTCGACTGCGCGGCGCAGGCCGGCTACTCGCATCTCGGGCTGCGCCTCATTCCGGCCACACCCACGGAACCGCACTACGACACGATCGGCGACACGCCATTGATGCGCGAGGTGCTGGCGCGGCTGGCCGATACCGGCGTCGAGGTGCTCGATGTCGAGATCCTGCGCCTGAGGCCCGACACGGACGTGCGCGAGTTCCTCCCGCTGCTGGAGACGGCTGCGCGCGTCGGCGCCAGCAACGCGCTGATCGCCGGCAACGATCCGGATGAAAGCCGCCTGATCGACCGCTTCGGCGCGTTGTGCGACCTGGCCGCGCCCTTCGGCATCGCGCCCTGCATCGAGCCGATGCCGTGGACCGATTGCCGCGATTTCGCGCAGGGCGCGCGGATCGTACGCGCGGTGAACCGGCGGAATGCCGGCCTGCTGATCGACCCGATCCACTTCGACCGCGGTGGCAGCACGGCCAGTGAAATCACGCAGGTACCCGCCGCGTGGCTGCGCTATGCGCAACTGTGCGATGCGCCGGCCGCACGACCTGCCGATACCGAGACCTTGCTGCTGCAGGCACGTGCCGAACGGCTGCTGCCCGGTGACGGCGGGCTCGACCTGCCCGGTATCCTGCGCGCGCTTGGTCCCGATGTGCCGCTGGGCCTCGAAATCCCGATGGCCACGCTGGCCCTGACCGTGCCCGCCGTCGAACGCGCCCGGCGCGCGCTGGCCGCCACGCGCGCGTTGTTGCAACGGCTGGGGTTCGACGGTTCCGCGCCCGGCTGACGCCAGCCGTTGGCGCGGTCGGTAGCGTGCCGGGACGCCCGACATCGATTCGAATTGCCTGCCCGAATTCCGGCGGCGCGGTGCCCCCGGGTTCGGTACGATGCATTCCATGTCGACGCTGGCCACTCCCAATACGCTGTACCGCGCCGTGCTGCGCCGCGACCCCGCCTACGAAGGCGTGTTCTGGCTGGGCGTGCGCACGACGGGCATCTTCTGCCGGCCCACGTGCCGCGCCCGCACGCCCAACCGCGAGAACGTGGAGTTCTTCGGCGCGCCGACGGAGGCACTGCACGCCGGGTATCGCCCGTGCAAGAAGTGCCGGCCGCTTGATCACGGCCGCAAGCCGCCACCGCTGGTGGAGCAGTTGCTGCTGGCGGTCGAGCAGGAACCGGGACGGCGTTATCGCGACGCGGAGTTGACAGGCATGGGCATCGACCCATCCACCGCGCGGCGGCAATTCAAGAAGTATTGCGGCATGACCTTCCAGGCGTATCACCGCGCGCGCCGGATGGGCCTTGCCCTTCTCGACATCAGGAAAGGAAAGACCGTGCTCGACTCGCAACTGGACCAGGGCTTCGAATCAGGCAGCGGGTTCCGCGAAGCCTTCGCGCGACTCGTCGGCGCCGCGCCATCGAAGGCGAAGGATGTTGCCGTGCTCACGGCCCGCTGGCTCGAGACGCCCCTCGGCGCGATGCTGGCGCTGGCCGATGACCGCGGCCTGCACCTGCTCGACTTCGTCGACCGGCGCGGCCTCGAGCGCGCGTTGGTCATGCTGCAGAAGCGTCTGCATGCGCGCATCCTGCCGGGCGAGCACCGGTACCTCGACCAGATCGACCGCGAGTTGCGCGAGTATTTTGGGGGAACGCTGACGCAGTTCGCCACGCCGGTCGTGCTGACGGGCTCACCGTTCCAGCAGCAGGTGTGGACCGGGTTGCAGGCCATCCCGTCGGGCGCCACGCGTTCGTATGCGGAGCTGGCAGCGGCGATCGGCCGCGACAGCGCCGTGCGGGCGGTGGGCCGCGCCAATGGCGACAACCGGCTGTCGATCATCGTGCCCTGTCATCGCGTGATCGGCGCCGACGGTTCGCTCACCGGTTACGGCGGCGGCCTGGCGCGCAAGCAGAAGTTGCTGGACCTGGAAGGCGGACGCGGCCAGGCGCCGCTGTTCACTACACCCTAGGGACGCCGTCAGACCAGATCGGCGGCGGGGCCCAGGATCTGTTCGCGCAACTCACGGTAGCGCGGCAGCTGTGGCGGGTACACGCACAGGTACTTGACCTGCGCCGCCTGCAGGCAGCGCTGCTTGATCACCTCGAGCTTCTGGTCGCGCGGGTTGATCACCTGGTCCGGCTCCTTGGCATCGACGATCGCGATGATCGTCATGTCACGGTCGCACACGACGAAGCCCACATGCTGGTTGGCGATCTTGCGAAACGCGCGCAGGCGTTCCATGCCCTGCGGCCCGATCTTCACCTGCAGCACGTCCGCCAGGCGGACCCGCGCGAAGATCTCGTTGCGCGGAAACGCGGCCTTCAACAACAGGTAGACAACGCTTTCGGCCTTGGTGAGGAAGCGCGGACGCAGCAGATAGAGGCCGGGCAGCTCGGCGGAGGACAGCAGGCGCGTGGTCTCGCCTTCGGTCCACTGCGCCACCGTATTGGGATTGTCGCCACCGCCGCGCGCCGCACCACGGGCGATGCGGTTCCGGCGCATCAGGCCGATGACGACCGCAACCACCAGTGCGGCGATCGCCAGCGCGAACAGGACTCCCGACGTCATTGCTGCGTTTCCCCCGCCCCAACGTGTGATTTGTGCGCCACAAAGAGCTGACCCGGCACGCGGTTATACAACAACTATCCCCAATAATCCATTGTAGTGTAAAGCCTTTTTGGCTACCAGCGCCACCGCGGTCGTGCGTGCCTCGAGCCGTCCTGCAGCGACTGTTGCAAATCTTCATCACCGTATAACCGGCGCCGCGCTTGCGTTCGCGAGGACCGTGCGGTCAGAATGTTGCGTTGCACCCATCCTTCTAGCGGGAGTCCACCATCGAAGCAAAACGCCCGCGCACCGGCCAAGCCCCGGCGCGCCGCAAGACTGTCGCTGTCGATCTCGCGCTGCAGGGCGGCGGCTCGCATGGTGCATTCACCTGGGGCGTGCTCGACCGGTTGCTCGAGGAGCCCTGGCTGCGCTTCGAGGGCATTTCCGGCACCTCCGCCGGCACGATGAACGCCGCAGTGATGATCAGTGGCTTCACGCAAGGCGGCGCCGAGGGCGCCCGCAAGGCCCTGGAGGCGTTCTGGCGCCGGACGGCGGATGCGGCGCGCATGACCCCCTTTCGCCGCGGACCCTTCGAGATCCTGACCGGCCAGTGGACGCTCGAGAAGTCGCCACTCTTCCTGGCGGCCGACATGGCGTCGCGGCTGTTTTCGCCCTACGACCTCAACCCGACGGGGAACAACCCATTGCGCAAGGTGCTGGCGGAATCGATCGACTATGGCGCGCTTGCCACCGCCCCGATCAAGCTGTTCGTCACCGCCACCAACGTGCGCACTGGCAAGGGTCGCGTGTTCCGCAACGCCGAGATCACGCCGGACGTGCTGCTGGCGTCGGGCTGCCTGCCCACGCTGTTCCAGGCGATCGAGATCGACGGCGAGGCCTACTGGGACGGCGGCTACGCGGGTAATCCGTCGCTGAAGCCCCTCGTGCAGGAGTGCGATTCGCTCGACACCTTCCTCGTCCAGATCAACCCGGTCGAGCGCCCCGGCACGCCGCGTACTGCGGCCGAAATCATGAACCGGCTGAACGAGATCTCGTTCAACATGCCGCTGATGAAGGAGTTGAGCGTCATCGCGTTGCTGCAGCGCGGCGACGCCGGCCTCCACGGCGAAACGTCGCGCTGGGCCCACCTGCGCATGCATCGCATCACCTCCGACATCATGATCAAGCTGGGCATACGTCGAAGATGATCGCCGAATGGGAATTTTTGACCATGCTGCGTGACGAGGGCCGGCGTGCCACGCAGGCGTTTCTCGACGAAAATGGCGACGCGGTCGGCAAGCGCGCCACCTTCGACCTGTCCACGATGCTATAGACGCCTCGAAGGTTGCACCGCGACGCGATTGCCGCACCTGTTGTCCGTCCGTTGCCTGAACAACATCGAAATGGAGGCCTGACATGCGCTATGGCTATATCGCGTTGGCGGTGGTGCTTACTGCCGTCGTTCTGCTCTTCAAGTTCCAGAATCTCCAGGCCGTCACCGTCACGCTGCTGTCGATGAACCTGACGCTTCCCGTCTCGGTGTTCACATTGCTGGTCTACATCCTCGGGATGGTGACGGGCAGTGCGCTGATGGGGTTCTTCCGCAATGTCTACCAGGGCGCTACGCAATCACGGCGATGAGCGATCTTCTCCCCGCTGTCCGAGTTGCATTGCTGGCCGCGCTGCTGGCGCTGGCCGGTTGCGGTTCGTTGCTCCGCAACGGCGTGCCCATCGACCTGATGGCCACCGCCACGATCCCGGGGATGCCGGACGTTCGCGCGCCCGCCGGCCGCGCCAATGCGTTCATGGCACGCGACATGGCGAAGTCATTCACGCAGGAATCGCCCAAGGACTTCCCGCCGGGCGCCGACGGCATCGTGGTGTATCCGCACCTTGCGCTGTCCGGCGGCGGGGCGAACGGCGCGTTCGGCTCGGGCTTCCTCAATGGCTGGACCAGCACCGGCACGCGCCCCGTCTTCAAGGTCGTCACCGGCGTGTCCACCGGTGCGCTGATGGCACCCTTCGCCTTCCTCGGACCGGCCAAGGACGACGCGCTGCGCGACTTCTACACCAACACCAGCACCCGCGACATCTTCGTGCTGGGCACAATCACGGGAATCGTCCGGCAGCTGCTGTTCAGCGACGGCATCGCCGACACCGCGCCGCTGGTGGCGCTGATCGCAACCCACATCAACGACTCGTTCCTGCGCGAAATCGCCGCCGCACACGAGGGGGGCCGGCGCCTGTACATCGGCACGACGGACCTCGACTCGCAGCGCTTCATCATCTGGAACATGGGCCTGATCGCCACCAGTGGAAGCCCCGATGCCACGGACCTGTTCCGCAAGGTGATGCTGGCCTCCGCGTCGATACCGGTCGCCTTCGCGCCGGTGCTGTTCGAGGTCGAGGCCACCAACGGCCGCCGGTACGACGAGTTGCACGTCGATGGCGGCGTGGCCGCCAATGTGTTCTACAACGGCAATCTCTTCAGTGCGCGGCAACTGCGTCAGGAGGCGGGGCGCGGCGCGTCACGCGAGGACGTCTTCGTCATCCACAACGGGCAACTCGCGACCAGCCCGGGGCTGACGCGACGCACGATTCCCAGCGTGGCGCTGCGCACGCTGACGGCCACGACCCATTCGGGCATGATCGGCGATCTGTTTCGCATTTTTGCGGTGACGACCTTCGAAGGCTCGGGATACCATTGGATCACCATTCCGAACGGCGTCGAATTGCGGGGCGAGGAAACCTTCGACCAGGTACTGATGAAACAGCTCTACGATATCGGATACCAGCAAGCGCGGGCCGGACCGACCTGGAACAGGCGCCCCCCCGACATTCTTGACATGGACGCCGGATTGCAATAATTGTTGATATCGGGTCGCCCTGCCGGCGATCACCGACAATGTGCCTGCCGCGTTGCCACCACCTGATGGAGTCTTCTCGATGCACCTCGGCATGAACGTCGTCCGGGCCGCACTGGCCTTTGCCATGATGGTGGTGGGTGGCACCGCCTGCGCGCAGTCGGGTGTCGTTTATGGCCGGATCACCGCGGTGAACACGGTGACAGCCGAAAACGCACGCGCGCAAACCGGCGGCGCGCTGGTGGGCGGCACCGTCGGCCTCGTTTCCGGCCGCAACCAGTCGAACAGCAACCAGGCGCTGCGTGCCGTGGGCGGTGGTTTCGCGGGCCAGCGCATTGCGCGGGCCACGTCCAACCAGCAGGTGTTCGAATACACGATCCTGCAAGGTGGGCGCACCTTCACCGTCGTCACCGACGAGGCCGGCTTGCGCAAGGGCGACTGCGTGGCCGTCGAGCGCGGCGCGTACAACAACCTGCGGCTGGTCGATGATTCGCGCTGTGCGTCGACCGCGCCGACGAAGCCGTCGAACAACGCCGTCCGCGAGGCGAACGCGTGCGTCGCGGCGAAAGATACGCTGCTGGCCGCCGAAACCGACGAAGCCTTCGACCGTGCCGAACGCCGCGTGCGCCTGCTCTGCGGCGACTGATCCGGACGCAGCGGCGCCCCTGTCCCCGTGGGCATGATCGAAACGGAGGAAACACCGGCGGCGCGCCACGCGCGCCTTGCCGCCGTGGCGCCGGGCCTGGCCGCGCTGCTGCGCTACCAGCGCGGCGACCTGTCGCACGACATCATCGCCGGGCTGGCGGTGGCTGCGGTGGCAATCCCCGGCAGCATCGCCAACGCACAGCTGGCGGGGTTGTCCCCGCAAGTCGGGCTCTATGCCAGCACGCTGCCGCTGATCGCCTATGCACTGTTCGGCACATCGCGCCAGCTGATGGTGGGGCCGAGCGCCGCCACGGCGGCGCTGGTCGGCGCGGCCATCGCACCGCTGGCCGGTGGCGACGCCACGCTCTATCTTTCGCTGTCGATGGTGC
>JANNNM010000705.1:0-3632 GCA_031398535.1 Betaproteobacteria bacterium
GCGAGGACGTGCTGTCCTTCGGTCTCGCGCTGGCGGCGGTGATCGTGGCGCTGGGCATCTTTCGCTGGTTGTCGCGCGGCTGAAATACAAACAGGCGAGGCCTGCGCCTCGCCTGTCCGGTCACGCGCAACCTTCGCGGGCGTCAGGCCGCCTGCGCGCGCTCCAGCAGGAACTGCGCAAGCAGCGGCAATGGCCGCCCGGTGGCGCCCTTGGCGTCCCCGCCCACCGAGGCGGTGCCGGCCACGTCGAGGTGCGCCCACTTGTACTTCGTCGCGTACTTGGACAGGAACAGCGCGGCGGTGATCGACCCGCCCGGCGCGCCGCCCAGGTTGCTCATGTCGGCGAAGTTGCTCTTCAGCTGCGGCCAGTAGTCCTCCCACAGCGGCATCTGCCACGCGCGGTCGCCGGCGTCGATGCCGCACTTCAGCAACTCGGCGGCCAGCGCCTCGTCGTTGGCGTAGAGGCCGCTGGCATGCGCGCCCAGCGCGACGACGCAGGCACCGGTGAGCGTGGCTACATCGATGACGCACGCCGGGTCGAAGCGCTCGGCATAGGTGAGGGCATCGTTGAGGATCAGCCGCCCTTCGGCATCGGTATTGAGGATCTCGACCGTGAGCCCCGACATCGACGTGACCACGTCGCCGGGCCGGGCGGCATTGCCCCCGGGCATGTTCTCCACCGCAGGCACCAGGCCGATTACGTTGATCGGCAGCTTCATCTGCGCCAGCGTCTTGAACACGCCGATCACGCTGCCGGCGCCGCTCATGTCGTACTTCATTTCGTCCAGCAATGCGCCGGGCTTGAGCGAGATGCCGCCCGTGTCGAACGTGACCCCCTTGCCGACCAGCACGATGGGCTTGTCACCCTTGGCGCCGCCTTCGTACTTCATGATGATGAACTTGCACGGCGAATAGGAGGCCCTGCCTACCGACAGCAGCGAGCCCATGCCGAGCTTTTCCATGTCGGCACGTTCAAGGACCTCGACCGCAAAGCCGAACTCCTTGCCCAGCGACTGCGCCGTGGAGGCAAGGTAACCGGGGTTGGCGACATTGCCGCCCAGGTTGCCCAGGTCCTTCGTCACCGCCATGCCGGCGGCGATGGCCATGCCGTTCTTCACCGCGGTTTCGAGCGCGGGATCCACCTTGGGAACGACGATCGTGACCTTCTTGACGCCGCGCACCTTGGCGCTCTTCTTCTGCTTCGGCGCGTCGAACTTGTAGGCGCCGTCGGCCAGCACGCGCGTGGCCAGCTGGACGCGCGACGCCATCGTGCGGTTGGGCATCGTCGTGTCGGACAGGCAGACCACGGCATCGATGGCATTGGACCCCGCCAGTACCTTGGCGATGCTGTTCAGTGCGTCGCGCGCGCTGCGGTCGCCGAAATCCTCCTTCTTGCCGAGGCTGACCACCAGCACGCGCTCCGCCGCCACGCCGGGAACGTCGTGCAGCATCAGCGTGGCGCCGGCGTTGTCTTCAAGATCGCCGCGCTTCAGCATCGCGGCAATCTTGCCGTTGGAGGCGGTGTCGATGGTCTGGGCGGCGGCGGTCAGCAGGCCGTCATTGAACACGCCCACGGCGACGATGCCGGCTTGCATTTTTTCCGGTGTACCGGAGGTGATGGAGACTTCCATGGCAGTAACCTCTGAATTGGATGAAGCAAACGGGAAATCGGGTGCCGGGCCGCAGGGGCCGGCACCCTTGTGACTAGAACTTCCAGATCATCGGCACGAAGAAGACCGCCATGATGAAGAACCAGATCATGCACGGCAGGCCGAGCTTCCAGTAATCGCTGAACTTGTAGCCGGCTGGTCCCATCACCATCAGGTTAACGGGGGTTGCCACGGGCGTCAGGAACGATGCGGCCGCGGCCACGCAGACACTCATCAATACCGGCCGCGGCGAGATGCCGATCTCGACGGCGGCCGCCACGGCGATGGGGATGATGATCAGCGCGGTGGCCGTGTTGCTGATCAGCTGGCCGAGGACGGCGGTGAGGATGAAGAGGCCGGCCAGCAGCGCGTACGGACCGGCATCGCCCACGACGCTGACGAGTCCATCCGCCATGCGCTGCGCGGCGCCGGTTTCCGACATTGCGGCGGACAGGGGCGTCATGGCGCCGACCAGGATGACCGTGGTCCAGTTGATCGACTTGTAGGCCTGGTCGACCGAGATGACGCGCAGCAGCACCAGCAGGAATGCGGCGACGAGGCCCGCCACCGCAGCGGGCACCACGCCGGTGGCCAGCGCAATCACCATCCCGATCAGGATGATGATGGCCGTCTTCGCGCCGTTGCCCATCGGCACGGCCTGCCGGCGCACGAGGTCCGGCGAGTTCACCACCAGCACTTGCGGGTCGGCGAGGCGCCGGTCCAGTGCCGACCACGTGCCCTGCAGCAGCATCGTGTCGCCGACTTCGAGCTGCGTTTCACCGGCCGCCATTTCCTCGCCGTGACGTTGCACGGCCAGGATGATGAGGTCACCGCTCTCGGTGACCATGCCCGGGAAGACCTTCTGGCCAACCATGGCCGAACGCGGCGGAATGACCACTTCCGCGAGCCCTGACGACTTGTTGAACAGGATGTCGGTGGCGTCGCCTGCCGCATCGCCTTGCGCCAGCGCGAGATGCTTGTCCGTCGCGAGGATGGCAGCGGCGTCGGCGTCGCCGCGCACCAGCAGTGTGTCGCCGACCGACAGCGCCACGCGCGTCAGCGGCCGGCCGGTGCTGCCGGCCTGGACCCCGATGATGCTCAAGCCGGGATAGCCGGCGAGGTCGATGGCGTCGCCCATCGTGCCGATGAAGGGTGACGTTTCACGCACGCGCATCTGGAACACGCCGCTGACCAGCCGGTACTGTTCCACCAGCGTGCGCGCGTGCTTGCTCAAGTCGGTGGGCATCGACTCGCCGCTGCTGTTGGGCAGCAGGTACTTGCCCAGCACCACGAGGATGACGATCGTGCCTGCCAGCAGCGGCACGCCCACGATCGAGAACTCGAAGAAACCGAAATTGCCGGTGCCGGCTTCCTTCGCGGCTTCGGACACCAGCACGTTGACCGGCGAGCCGGTCAACGCAAGGATCGAACCCGCGTGCGCCGCAAACACCATCGGCATCAGCAATTGCGACGGCGAGCGCTTCAGGCGCACGGCCATCACCACCACGACAGGAAGCAACGCCGCTACGGCGCCATTGAGACTGATGAGCGCCGTGAGTCCGGAGCACAGCAGCATGATGAGGACCAGCTGGCGGACGCGGCTTTCGCCCGACTTGGCGATGAGCAATTGTCCCGCCCACGCCGTGACGCCGGTGATCTCGAGCCCCGCGCTGACCACGAACAAGGACGCGATGAAGATCGTCGTGGTATCGCCAAGTCCACCCAGCGCCTGTCCGAGGTCGAGGATGCCGGTGAAGTAAAGGGACAGCGCGGTGCCCAGCGCCACGATGACCACGGGTACTTTTTCCGTCACGAACAGGACGATGACGATGGCAAGGATCGTCAGCAGGATGGTGATGTCGCTCAAGATGTGTACCTTTGCTTAGACGTGTGGGCGTGTCGTCATGCTGAAACGAAGATGCCTGCGATGCTTCGTTGGCCGAAGTGAACGCGTTATCGCCCGATAACGCAAATCGGCAGCAGG
>JANNNM010000770.1:0-1470 GCA_031398535.1 Betaproteobacteria bacterium
CTCCGATCGCGGACGATCACGATCGCCAGGCCCGGAATGCTGGCGGACTGGCGTAACGCTTCGGCGCGCCGGGCGTATTCCGCGACGGCAACGCGATCGCGATCGAGCACCGGCGCAGTCACGCATCCTGCCGCCGCCAACGCCACCAGCAACGAACCCATCACCAATGACAACGGGCGGCGAACCCTCCGCCGCCCGCCGAACTGCCAGGACGCCGTCACTACCCCGCGGCCAATACCGCCCGTCCGGCCAACACGGGAATCAGATGGGCGCGATACGCTGCGGAGCCATGCAGGTCGCTGTTCAATCCCGACGCATCCATCTTCACCGCGCGGGCCGCGTCGTTGGTGAACGCCTTGCCCAGCGCGTCCTCCAGTGCCTTGGCGCGGAACACGCTGGTCGCGGCGCCCGTCACCGCCACGCGCACGCCGCTGCCGGTTTGCGCGACGAACACGCCTACCAATGCGAAGCGCGACGCCGGCTGCACGAACTTGATGTAAGCCGCCTTCTTCGGAATAGGAAAGCTCACCGACGTGATGAGCTCGCCCTCCTCCAGCGCGGTTTCGTACATGCCCTTAAAGAACGCATCGGCCGCGATTTGCCGCTTGTTCGTGTGCACGGTGCCATTCAGCGCCAGCACGGCCGACGGATAGCAGGCCGCCGGGTCGTTGTTGGCCAGCGCGCCGCCGATCGTGCCCATGTTGCGCACCTGGCGGTCGCCGATGCCCTCGGCCAGCGCCGCCAGCGACGGGATGGCGTCCTTGACGACCTTGCTTGATGCGACCTCCGCGTGCCGCGTCATCGCGCCGATGACGATCGCGTCGCCTTCCTTGCGGATGCCCTTCATTTCCGGCACGGCCGAAAGATCCACCAGCGCGCCGGGCTGCGCCAGCCGCAGTTTCATGGCTGCAATGAGACTTTGACCACCCGCCAACGCCTTGCCGCCGGATTGCGCGAGCAGTGCTGCAGCATTGGCCACCGATGTTGCCTTGTGCATGTCGAAGCTGTACATGGTCGTTTCCTTAAGCCTTGGCCGACTGGATGGCCTGCCACACGCGGTGCGGCGAGGCGGGCATGTCGATACGGGTGACGCCGACGGCGGACAGCGCGTCGTGCACGGCATTCATGATGGCGGCCGGTGCGCCGATGGCACCGGCTTCACCGCAGCCCTTGGCCCCCAGCGGATTGTGCGTGCACGGCGTGACGCGCGTGCCCACCTTGAACGACGGCAGGTCATCCGCGCGCGGCATTGCGTAATCCATGTAGCTGCCCGTCAGCAGTTGCCCGCTTTCCGGGTCGTACACGCAATGCTCCAGCAGCGCCTGCCCGATGCCCTGCGCGACGCCACCGTGCACCTGCCCTTCGACGATCATCGGATTGATGATGTTACCGAAGTCGTCCACCGCGGTGAAAGCCTTCACTTCCACGACACCGGTGTCCGGATCGATCTCCACCTCGGCGATGTGCGTG